>NZ_JAJAFZ010000119.1:0-6118 GCF_025384895.1 Photorhabdus kayaii | reverse complement strand
CTATAAGGTGGGGTATACCAGCACCCGCCACGAAGATCGCAACACTGGCATGACCCGCTATTACAGTCAGCATCCCAGCCTGCATCTTAAAGGCAACTGGCTGGAAGAAGCCGGGTTTACCACCGGACAGGCAGTGAACATCACCGTTGAACGGGGGCAGTTGATTATCCGGCTCATTGAGAACAGCTGACGACTCAAAAAAGATCCCAGTGCTTGGACTGGGATCTTTTTGCTAACTGATTTTTAATCTTTTATGTCCATTTTAATGCTTGCCCCATCGGGAATATTTCGTATTTGTAGAGCCAAATCAGCTCTGGCTCTCATTGATTCGCCTGTTCGAGCTAAGTAAAGATTTTCCAATTCATATTCTCCGCCTAAAACAAAGGGAATTTTAGGGACTAAACGATAGCCAGATTGAATAGGACCGTAAATGTTTTGCCAATTATGAGCCAAAGAATATCCAGTTAAGACTTCATAATCTTCCAAGATAATCCCACTCCATTCATTTATACTCTCGGCTAATTTATCAAATAATCCCGTTTCAGGATCGAATGTATGAATACAATCATCTTTTAAACAAAACTGATTTCCAAAGATATCTTCTGCAAAGAAAAGAGCATCCTTAGCCATATCTTCGTACGAGTTAATCCATAACCTATTATTGTTCCAATCAATTAAGCCGATCTCTTCACCTATCGTTTCATATGGAAAAACGCGTAATGCAGACTCAAAGCCATAAAATCCATTTTTTTTAATCAATAAACAGCTCAATTCATCTACCAATGATTTTCCATAATTGGAAGCAATATATTTTTCTGATCTAACCGAAGAAATATCATGACTACAAATTGAGAGTAATTTGTCAGTTAAAGGCCACATTTTTCTATTTCTCCGTTTCTATTTTGCCTGATTTGTCTGTCTTTTCTGTCTTTATAATTACAGTCGCACCATTAGGTAATCCGCGACATTGTTGACCAATACATGATCCAGCTCCTCTATTATCAGAAGGGGTAATTGGTCGAACCGAAGCGCCTGAGCCACCTTCTTTAAACATAGCAGGAGGATATTCATCACGATCTGCACCTTTCACCGGAGGAGTATTTTTCAAGGATTCTCCTCTCCTCTGAGCAGCGCCTCCACGATCAATCGTCAACACATTAGGATGCCCTGCTTTCTGAGCATCTTCAATATGCTTCGCTGATTCTGGATATTTTGTTTTATCTACAACAATAACTTTATGCTCATTAGTATGTTGTTCAGAGCTACTGCCTTTGTTAACAGTTGAACCTTTTATTGACGGTACAGATGATGGTTTCGCCTGCATTTTATCACTGGCTTTTGCCCCAATAATTCCCGTCGCGGTCTCCAGCAACAACAGGTTGCGCTGCTCTTCTTTCACATACTGCGCCGCATCGGCTTTGGATAAGCCTGCGTTCTCCAGCTCTTTCTGACGCAATTCAGTATTAAAGAACCCGGAGAGCGGTCCACTGCCACCATTTAACCAACTGCTCTGCTCTGAACGCCCTATCTTGTCATTGGCACGGTATCCTGATACCGCCAGTTCTTTACCCAACTCATGGTTGATAAAGGCCAGCTCTTCGCGGCTCAACTCACCATTCAACGCCATTTGTTTCAGGCTGTTGATAGTTGCATCACTGGCCTGCCGGTACTCTGTCCAGACCCCTTTACGGCAACGGTCATCCTGACACGATGCTAGTTTACCGCGCATGTCTTCAACCGACGGCAGACCTTTATCCAGAATGCGCTGGCTCAGTTCTTTGGCCTTACCGCACGCTTCCGGTGACAGCGTGCGGCAATCGCCCAGATTTCGGGAGGCCAGCGCATTATTCTCAATTGCGTTCTTCCCTGCCTGCGCCCCGGTAACAGCGCTCCCGGTGGAGTCACCGGCAATACCGCCTGCCAGTCCTGCTGCTAGGGTGGAAAGGGTGCTGATAGTTTGCTTCTGCTCCTCCGTTAACTCACTGACTTTGGCCCCATCACCGTAAAGTTGCTTTATCAGGACCTGCGCGGCCAGTTCCCCCGACGCCGCACCTGCGGCACCCGACAGGGCATTGTTACCGCTCACTTCCGCCGCCACCGCCCCTAAAATCGCATGGGCCAGCGTATTGGTAGCGATATCCACCTGATGGGTTTGTGGGTCCGTCGTCAGCGCTTTTATCACCCCGGCCAGATACGGTGAAGCGCCTCCGGCCAGCGCCTGACCGAGGTTGTTCCCTGCCAGCCCCTGAATCGCTGCCGTGGCGGCCTGTAACGCTTTCTGATAGGTTCCGCCAGTCCCAAAGCCCGAGTCATTCAGCGCCTGCGTGTAAGCGGTGTCATAAATTTGTTGATTGATATCCGCCGAAGTCGGGTGTTTAGTGCCTGCGTTGATCAATTTTTCTCTGGCATTGGCTTTGTCCTGTTCACTGAGATGGTCCAGCTTCGCTTTCGCCGCTTTGGTGGCGATAATTTTCCCTTCCGTCCCGACTATCTCGGTCATCTGAGCGCTGAGTTCGCCAATCAGTTGCGCCTGTTTCAACCGTTGCTGTTCTTTTTCCTTATCAAATATCGGACTCAGGACATTGGCGGCGTTATCGGTATCGCGGCTGAGGGTCGCGACATCCTGCGTCTGGTGCGCCTTATCCCGGATAATCAGGTTGCCGTCACTGACCGCCGCGTGCGTGGTGCTGCTGTCATGGCCTGAGTTATGAGTCCCCGTCAGCGCATTGACTGCCAGATTATTCAGAACCTGACCGGCGGTCGGTTGGCCGAGGCTGACGCCCGCACTCTGCTGCTCAACAGTAAAGTCCGCTTTATTTTGAATGTCCTTGAAGCCCAGTGTCCCGGTGTTCAGGGTGTTTTTGGCTTTATCGGCGGTACTTGCTATCACCGCGCCGTCCAGTTGGGTATGGTCACCGACGTTAACCTGATAGCCGCCTTTGCCGGCAAACAGCCCGGTCTGCTCCTGCACGCTGTCATAGTTGCTGTGCAGTTTATTGCGGCTGGCATTGAGGCTTGCGGTACCGTTAGTGAGGGGACCCACGGTGGCGCTGACGCCCGCGCTGGCGTTGTGTTGCTGGCTGTCATAGCGCTGGCTGTCCTGCTCGCTGCTTAATGTCAAATGACGTTTTACGTCGGCGGTAATCTGCTCGCCGCTGACCTGAGCGCCTTTTAGCGTCGTGTCCCGGCCACTGTTCAGCCCGACGCTCTGTCCTGCCTGTAACGTGGTGTTAGTGTGACTGACGCCGTTGCCGTTTTCGTGGCCGTTGCCCCGACTGACATTGGCCGAGACGCTCAGGCCGGTGCCTCCCGGTCCCACGGTCAGGCCCATGCCCAGCGAACTGCCGTGGCTGCTGTTTTTGCCGGTGGTCTGTTCAGTGCTCTGGCTGGAGGAGAGCTGAATATCCCGGTTAGCATTCAGTTGCAGGTCTTTACCCGCCTGTAACTGGCTGCCCTGAATACGGATATCGCCATTCTGGCCTGATGCGCCTTTGCCATCCCCTTTGGCGGTTATGGTGAGGTTATCCCCGGCCGTGAGACGGCTGCCCTGTTGAGTGGTCTGGCGGTGCTGCTGTTCTGAACGGGAAGACTGGCGGCCATAGGACAGGCTCACCCCGGCCAGATTATTATTGCCTTTGTCGTCACTGCCCTGAGCTTCCGCCAGTCGGCCAGCCTGCGCCGCCTGCACGCCGCTGAGGGCGGCTTGAGTGTTTTGCAGGGCTTTTACTCGCGGGTCACTTTCAGTGCGGGCGGCTCTGGCTGTTTGCACCGCGCTGTTGACGGCCCCGCCTGCTGTACCACTCAGCGCCACGGTTAAGCCGCTCTGTTTTTGTTCGGTTTTTGTCGTGGTGTGATGGCGATTTTCCGCACTGGTGATATCGACCTGTTGACCGGTCAGCGTCAGGTCTTTACCGGCAATCACCTCGCTGCCGTGAACCCGGAGTTGTTCTCCCGCGTTAAGGGTGACGTTGCCCTGGCTGCTGCCGACCGTGCTGCCTTTGCTCAGCTGGCTGTCACTGTTGGTGGTGACTTTCTGGCTGGCTTTGCCAACGGTGAAACCCATGCCGCCGGTCCCCATCAGGCCGGATTTTTTCTCCTGCCGCAAATGGGTTTCATCGTGCGCTTCCGCAGCGGTGGTGACGGTGAGCTGATGACCGGCGTTCAGGCTGACATCCTGCGTGCCAGCGACGTTACTACCGATGATGTTTAGGTCTTTTCCGGCCTGGAGATTCACTTTATCGCCACTGAATGTGGTGCTGAGCGCCTGTTGGTCATGCACTTCATCGTGGGTTTCCACTGACGACTTCGACAGCCAGCCTTTGCTGGTTTGCTTGCTGTGCTCCACTAAGTCGGATGAGGCCGTCCCGGTGGTCAGCGTCAGATTATTTCCGGCCTGCGCCGTCAGTTGTTGACCGGCGTTGACGTGGGCGGCGGTGGCGTTCAAATCCTGCCCGGCTTGCAGGGTCACATCACCGGCGCCGGTTATCTGGCTGCCGATATCCTGTTGTTGGGTCAGATGGCGATAGTTATCTTTCCCCCAATTCCCTTGCTCTGTGCGGCGCGTGCTTAAGGCGTCCAGCGTCAGGTTATAGCCTGCCGTTATCTCGGTGTGACCGTCTTTACCGGCGTTTTTAACGTCACTGGCGGTTAATTGGACATTGTTAATGGCGCTCAGCGATAAGGCGCCCTTATCGTTCTGCACGTAGATGCCTGCCGGACGGTCCTGCCAGCGGTTCGCTTCATCCCCGCGCACGGTCGATGCGCTGATGATATCCCGGCCTTTCAGAGTCACCCGGTCATCCCCCTGAATCCGGCCGCCCCGGTTGGCGAGCGTTTGTTGGGCCGCTAAATCCACTTTGCCGCCGCGAATAAAGCCGCTATTGGTGAGGTTGTTGGCCGTCAGTTGAGTGACGTCACGCCCGTTGATGGTGCCGCTGTTAGTGATATCGCCCTGACTGCTGAGCGCCACGGTATTCCCGGCCAGCAAGGCGCCATCACTGCGCAGGTCGCCCTGACGGACACGCGCATAAACCTGCGGCACAGTCACTACCTCGGTAGTGCCATCCGGCAAGGTGACGGTTTGGTTAGTCAGCCAGATAATGTCTGAGGTCAGCAGCGCCATCTGTGCCGGACTCAGCGCCACACCCGGCGTTAACTGTTGCTGTTTGCCAAAGGCGACACCGGCATCCATCAGCGCTTTAAACTGCGCTTCGTCGTTGTTGTAGCCCGGTAAATAGCGCTGGCCGGTCAGTTGGGTGATTTGGTCACGCACCAGCCGCTGTTCGTAGAACCCATCGCCCAGGCGTTTATGAACCAGCGCCGGGTCGTGAGTGAGCTGTTGCCGCATATAGTCCGAGCCCAGCCACTGTTTGTACTGGGTGAATTTCGGGTCGGTCTCGACCAGATAGTGGCTGTCACTGGCCGGTTGCACGGTATACAGACTGTTATTCGGCAGGCGGGTATCAGGCGTCACCACGCGTATCACCGGGTCGACTGTTTGCCCTTTCACCGTCTCCGGGGGCAAACTCAGTTCAAACGGCTGACCGGGGGGCAATACCAGCGGCTGATTTTTGATACCGTTCACCGGCGTAACCGCCGTGGGGGCCGCGTGTATCTGACCGGTTTGTCGGTCGGCGATGGTGATACCGGGGGCCGCCGGGCGGGTATGCTCCTGCCAGGCCAGCGTTTTCAGGTCAATCGTTTCTATTACCGGCGCGGGAGCATAACGACTGCGGCTTTTTCCCTGCGAAGTTTTGGTCCCCCCGAATCCGAACTTTTTCTTTCTGGTCTTTTTGGCGTACCAGTGGGTCTGGCGACCTTCATCGGTAGTGATGCGTTCGCCCTGAGTGGCAATATTGTGCAGTTCGCCGATTTCTCCATCCAGCGCCCCGCTGGCGACAATCTGGCTGTCGTGATTAGTGACCTGCGCACTGTTGAGCGTGATATTACCCCCGGCCAGAATTTTACCGGGGTCGCTCTGTTTAACCTGAGTTTCCTTGACGGTCCGGGTGTACTGATATTCGTAAAAGTCATTACTGCGGCTGCCATCCGGCATGATGGCATCGTGCACTTTGTATTTATTGCGGTGGGAAGTGTCCACCTGTGACCAGTCGTAACG
>NZ_JAJAFZ010000118.1:0-6312 GCF_025384895.1 Photorhabdus kayaii | reverse complement strand
GGCGTTAATAAGTGGTTTTGCGGGTTAAGGGGAGAACATGAGATGACGACAGCGATTGAACATTTACAGGACATTCAGTTAACCCACATTGAAGCGCTGGCCCTGGCCCAACTGGTTAAGCGGCTGAACTGGTCAGAGATACGGGCTTGCGCGGTGAATGATGAGGAAGCGTATCAGATCAAAGATGCGATCTCTAAGCTTCAATCTGCTCTGGCTTACCGTGGATATGCACCAAGGTAGATCATAAAAAGGCCGGAAGATCTCGGGGATCTTCCGGCTTTATTAATTAACTAGCATTATATATATCGTGCAGATTACTATTTTTATTTAAGTTAACTATACTTTCCTTTTTATAGGTCAATATTAGCTCACCTTTATTTTCATCATTTTCTATTGCACGTACACCATCAATAACACAAAGAATACCGAACAATGTATTATCAGCTACTATTCTTATTATTTTATTGATTATCTCTTTCTCTTCCTTCGATTTTTCATTATAAAAATCAGATAGTTCAATTAGTTCCCTTTGTGGTTTTCTACCTGGGGGAGATTCAAGTATTGAGATAGTGTCTTCGATAGCAGCATCTCTTACTACAAGCTTTAATATATCTACAAATAGTTGAGAATTCATCTTATTACCTTATTTTAGTGAAGGCTTCTGGATACATTTCTTTATTTAAATTGTGCAAATCTTTTATTGCTGAAGGAGGAGCATTAGTATAATTGCGCAAGTCTCTAATATCTTTTGCCAATAAATCTCTAGCCGATCCCGTATATGGTCCTTTCATTGTAGGAATCAGTTTATGTTCTCCTCTAGGGAGAGCTATTGATGGAGCTACTTTAGGATCATAACCAGTAATTACTTGCCCCGCAGGATGTTTTTGAGCCGCATGGTGGATATCTAATTTATCACCCACCTTAGAACGTCTCTGTAAATCATAGAATGTACTAACTTCATATTTTTGTGTTGGACAACCCGCCAACCCGAATGGGTCAATCCAATTCACCGGATCATGGACATAGCTGTACGGGTTAAATCCGCCACTAAGATTCAAAGGGTCCGGCGATAAGTACTGGCCTGTTTCCCTCTCGTAATAACGGTGCCGGTTATAAAATAAACCGCTTTCCGTGTCTTCATATTGGCCACAAAACCGGAGGTTACACGTCAGGTTGCGCGGGTCATTGACCGTCAGCACCGGCCAACATTCCGGCTCGCCCCAGGTGAGCAGTCGTCCGGCCCATATCAGCTCCCCGGCTTCGGTCAGAATTTCCCGCACCGTTCCTTGGTGATCACTCACCACATAGTATAGCTGACCTTTTTCATGCCGTGCCAGCGGGGTCAGGGTACCCGGCTCATACAGCCAGTGAATGCTGTTCTCATACCCGACGGTGCCGTCCGCATATACCGGCGTCTCTTCAATCAGCTGCTCCCCGCTCCACAGGTAATCATAGCCGATTATCGCGGTCGGTTTCACCGGCGGTCCGGCGGTGTCTGTCTCCTTCCGCTTGCTAATCCGTCGCCCGAAGGCATCATAGCCATAACGCCAGCGGGTGCCTTCCGGGCTGATAACCCCGGTTAGCCGGTCTTGCGCATCCCAGCGGTAGCGCCAGGTCCGCGGCCGGTAGCCCCGTCGCTGCTCGGTCTTCTCTGTCCGTCGCCCGTTTTCATCGTAGCGATAAGCGCAGGCCCCGTGCTGAATCACCCGCCCCGCCTGCTGGGTGTGGTAGCTCTGGCGCAGGTCTTCACTGAGCCGTTCCGGTACCCGTTTTTGGTAATGCAGATGCTGGCCGGCATCATACACAAACTGTTCGTCACAGGCCCGCGGGCCGCCAAACTGGGCGGTCACCACCTGGTCATTGGCATTGTAGCCGTAGCGCGTCTCGTCCCAGCGGGGGTCTTCAATGCAGGCCACGTTGTAGGCCGGGGTGTAATGCCAGTGGCGGGTGACCGCGCTGCCCCGCGGCGGGAAATGCGGGTCGGCCTCGTACAGCGTCTGTTTAAACCAGTCGGAGCTGCGCCCGGCGGTCTGATGGGCCAGCAGCCCGACCGGGGTGTAAGCCTGTGACTGGATAAAACCGGCGGCGCTTTCCCGCGCGATTTCCCGGCCCAGCCCGTCATGCTGCATCTGCAACGGGGCATGGCCGTCAAGCTGCCACTGCATCAGCCGGCCATTAAGGCCGTAGTACCAGCTGACCGCGGGCTGGGTGCCCACCTGGCGGCCGGTGGGCAGGCCGCTTTGCGGGTCCCACTGATGGCTGACGACACGCCCGTTAATCGTCTCCTGGGTCAAACGGCCGGCCTCATCGTATGCAAACGCCACCACCGCGTCCGGGTTAGTGGCCCGGACCAGTCGTCCCTGCGCGTCGTGGTCGTAGGTGGTGACTGAGCATAACGCGCAGCGGTCATCCTCTTCCTGCCACGCTTCCTGGCGGGTCAGGCGGTCGTCGTCGGTGTAACACCAGCGCAGCAGCTGGTGATTGGGGTAACGGGCAGTCAGGCGGCGCCCGGCCGCGTCATACTGATAGTGAATCGTCCGGCCGGTAAAATCGGTTTCGCTAATCACCCGCCCGGCCGAGTCACGGGTGTAATGGTAAGTTTCACCGGTTTCGTTGGTCACGGTTTTCAGGCGGGTCAGTCGGTCATAGCCGAAGGTCAGGGCCGTGCCATCCGGGCGGGTGAGGTGGCTGAGCCGGTCAAAGGCGTCATAGGTATAGCGGGTGGTCCGGCCTTCCCCGTCAGTCACCGCCGAGACCCGGCGCTCGCTGTCGTAGTCAATGGTCTGCCGGAGGCCGTCCGGTAAATGTATCTCGCTGACACTGCCCGCCGGGCTGGCATGAAACGGGCTGTGGTGATAATGGGTCTGCTGATGTAACGCGTCGGTGACCCGCAGCAGCCGGCCCAAGCCGTCGCTGTCAAACCGGGTCAGGGCGCCGTCCGGGGCCTGAATTTCACTGAGCTGCTGCCGTTCATAGCCGTAGCGCCAGGCGCGGCCGTCGGGCAGGACCTGGCGCAGGATTTCCCCGCGCGGGCCGTAACGGGTCTCTTCAACCCGCCCCTGGGGGTCGATAACGCTGTCCAGGTTGCCCTGTTCGCTGTAATGCAGTCGCCAGCGGGCGCCATCCGGCTGAGTGACCTGGGTCAGCTGGCCGTATTCATTGTAATCGTAAGCGGTGAGGTCCCCGATGGGTGACAGCCAGCCGGTCAGCTCGCCGTAAGGGCTATACTCATACGCCGTGGTCCGGCCCAGCGGGTCGGTTTCGGCGACTTTGTGACTGAAATCCCATTCGGTCCGGGTTTCATGGCCGAGCGGGTCGACCTGGCGGGTCACTAAGCCGTCGGCGTTATAGTGGTAGCGGGTACAGCCGCCTTCGGCATCGAAATAGGTGGTGATGTTATGGTCGTCATCGTATTCAAAACGGTCCTGCCAGTATCCCTGCGGGGTGGTGGTGGCCGTCACCCGGCCCGCTTTGTCATAGTGCACGGTGACATCGGTTTTATCGGTGTCGTGCCAGCGGGTCATGTTCCCCTGCGGCGTGTATTCATGCCACAGGTGGTGAAACTGAAAGGTGTCACATTCCGCCAGATACCCTGGGTTATCATAGCGGCAGGTCACCAGCCGCTGGCGCTGTGCGGCGTGCAGCCAGTCAATGGCCGTGAGCTGCTGGTGTTCGTAGTGCAGCGCCAGGGTCGTGGTGTCGGCATGGACCAGGCGGGTCAGGCGGTGGTGTTCATCGTAATGAAAGACGGTCTGGTTGCCGTTGCGGTCCTCTATCAGGGACAGGCGGCGTTTATCCCCCTGGACCTCAGCAAAGCTCAGTATCTGCTGGGCGCGGCGGTTAAACAGGCGCAGCTCGCCGTCGCGTTGCCCGTACAGCAGGTAATGGCCGGCATGCAGGTTGACCGAGAAGACGTTTTCCGTCGGGGTATGGAAGGTGTAAATCACCCCTTCGCCGTCGGTGAAATGAGTCTCCTCGCCGTCGCGGCGCAGGTGCTGCGACCAGTCATCGGCCCATTTGGGGCCGAACAGCCCGGCCAGGGCGGCGGTGGAGCGGTAAGTCCGGTTCAGGGTCAGCGGCAGCACCCCCGGCAACGCCAGCACCGGCCAGACCTGTAGGAAGTCGCCGGTCGCCACGTCTACCGGCTCCCCGGCTTTGCTGCAAAGCTGACGGTCACAGCCGGTTTTTTTCACCGACGGGGCAGGTTCCGCCCCGGATTTGGCTTTGCCGCCGTTGCCTTTCCGGCCAAGCGGCAGCGGGAGCACGCCGGCAATGGCGACCAGCCAGCGCAGGTCTTTGTTGTTGGCGGTCAGGATAGTCAGGGCCTCACCGGTTTGCGGGGTGATGGCAATTGAGGCCGCCGCGCTGTTGATATTGGCGTCGCAGGCGGTGCGGTGGCCCAGCCGGGCAATCGGCTTGCCGTTGGCAAACACCGTTTTGGCGCCTTCGGCAATCACCACCGGGCCGGGGTGGTCGCTGCACGCAATTTTGTCCCCTTGCCGGGCCACCGGCTGACCTTCAAAAAAGACATTGGGCGAGCCTTCGACAATCTGGCCCTTATTCGCCCCATACTGCCCGAGTGCCGCGCCCACGGCCGAGACCAGTCCGCCGACAAAACCGCCTGCCAGCCCGGCCGCCGCCCCGGCCACCACGGCCATCGCCAGGCCGCCGGTCGCCACAATTAACCCGCCGACGGCCACCGCCGCCAGCGCGCCGAGCACCACGCCGCCCAGCGCCCCCCATAATCCGGCGCTTTTATTCTGGTGGGCAATCGCATCCCCCAGGCGGGCCGGGGCCTGGCCTTCGGTAGCGACGGTGCGCAGGCCCATGTGAGGGCCTAGAATCCCCATCACGCCATGCGTAAGGCTTTCGCCGATATCATTGCCTATCTGCGCCCCCAGCTTCCCGGCGGCCACCCCGGCGACCAGCGGGAGGGCGGCGGAGGCGCCGCCTACCGCAACGGTATACGTTATCGCCGCCGCCAGCGAATGACGCTGAAAATCCTCACTTTCCAGATAATTCAGCGCCGTATCGGCCGACGCGCTGCTTTCGGTCGGTGGCGGAGCATTCCCCGCGGCGGTCGTCTCTGGTCTGGTTGCGCGCTGCGCGGCGCCGGCCCCCAGCCAGGCCATCATCAATACACTCATGACCCCTCCCGGACATTATGGCTCATCACTAAAACGGGGCTGAAACGAGGTCATGATAGTGAGCCGCTGTTTTAGCTGGATTGAGGGCATGTTGCATGTTAGACCGCCAGCGCTTTGAGCACTCAGGCGGTCAGAGATTTGTTCGGCGCTAAATCGCCTGCATTGGTTTTTTTGGAATGACATCACGCTTCCCTTATCATTTTTGAGGTTTACAACGCACAGCACAGTTGCCCGGCATGCGGCGCGTAGTTATAAGCTACCCAAGGGTCAAAGAGCCTCGGGCAAGTTACGTCAGAACTATAAAGGCGCTAGCAGTTTGTCGCTGATAGTCTTATTGATAACCTGTATGAACAGACAACGTCGGGGATATTCCATTGCTGTTAAGATAACTGAACTGATAAGTCATTTTATGTGTTTAATATCCAGTCAGGAACATATAACAAAAAACTTATGTTGTCCCGTCTGCTTGGGTGATGAACATTTTATTAACTTAATAAATGTGACATAAATCCCAAATTTTTTAACCAGCTGCGCTCACCAAAAATCTGAATTTTATTAAATGGAAGCAACGGACACCGCATTATGCTGTATCTGCTTTTAGCGCTTCGATTATCACTATTAAGTTTTCATTAATCATAAAACGAAAAAATGTGTACTGACCGTTTTCATGGACATTAAACTCTTTTTTATCACATTTTGCTACCACCGTCAGGGTTTTAACGCTGTTTTTACTGTCTTTAACATTTCGTTTTAGCGCTTTTTATTGACTTCGTAACGTTAAGATTCACTCAGATTAAATCATGTGCTTTGTCGTTTTTTATGTGATTTGAAAGCAAAGCGTGACAGAAATTTTCACTCATTCAGGTAAGATAAGGTACGCTTTATCTGCATATGATAAAACCGTCGTTAAAAAACCGGTTATGGTTTGTCAGTGTCGTTTTAACATCTGGAAAAAATAGTCCGCGTATTATGAAAAAGCAGGTAAAAACTTTAATCATTAAAGGTGAAAATAAGTGATTAAGGTTTTTAAAAAACGGGTAAAAAATTCGCTGCTATATTGATATTGAAAGAGAAAACATCAGGCAAAACCGGTCCTGAGTTGATTCACAACGTGACCGCGTTAATCCAATAATAAGAGTAAAAATATTTAACCGGATTAACTCAA
>NZ_JAJAFZ010000117.1:0-6554 GCF_025384895.1 Photorhabdus kayaii | reverse complement strand
TTTGTTCGTGGATATTTTCGGCTATGAAGTATGTTTTTTAATGTGAAACAGATCAATTTTTCATGAAACATGTTTCAGATGGTGAAAAATAATTTTCACCATTTCAAGGTATATCCAAACATTTGTTAGCTTTCGATAAGGGTTTACTTAGTGCTTTGTTTTGTTGAATTTATTTCTAGCATAAAACATCGGTTGATTATTAATATGAAAGAAAAAAGATTTTTCAACAGGATTTAATTTGATGGTTATCACATAAAATAGGGCTGATAATCCAGTCATAGACTCTTACGATCACTCTCCCAACTTAGTTGTAAAATAAAAAATCCCGCTTTACTATTTTTCTTTTAACACATAAAACAAACGTGTATTTAAGAGCAAACAAGTGTCCAAAAATGACGAATCGGGAAAAACAAATATTGCAACTTCTGAGACGAGATCCGTTAATTCCACAGCAGGAAATTGCTGATGTTTTAGGTATAAGTCGCTCCGGTGTTGCTGGTCATATTATGAATTTAATGAATAAGGGATATATAAAAGGTAAAGGTTATATTTTATCTGATCATAATTATGTGGTGACAGTTGGTTCTATTAATATGGATGTTTACGGTTATGCATCGGGTAAACTTATTTATCAAGATTCTAACCCAGGAAAAATAAAATGTACCCCAGGTGGTGTAGGAAGAAATATTGCTCAAAATATCGCGTTATTAGGTAAAGAATGTCATCTTATTTCTGTAGTTGGCGATGATTTCTATGGTAGCACTTTACTGGATCAGGCCAAATGCGCAGGTGTTAATGTCAACTATTGCTATAAGTTTTATGGTGAAAATACCTCGACATATGTCTCCTTATTAGATGACGGTGGTGAGATGTTGGTTGCCATCAATGACATGCATATTTTGGAAAAACTGACGCCATCGTTGTTAGCGAATCATTGTGATCTTATTCAGCACGCTGGCGTACTGGTTATTGATTGCAATTTATCTGAAGAAGCTTTGGTTTGGCTGTTGACTAATGCCGGAACGGTACCGGTATTTGTGGATACAGTATCCGCATTTAAAGCACCTAAGATTAAAAACTGGCTTTCCTATATCCACACCTTAAAACCTAATTGTCTGGAGGCGGAAGCACTGAGTGGAATGAAAATCACCCAACCTACCGATGTTCCGGCAGTGGCGCGGTGGTTTCACGATCAAGGTGTACAGCGGTTGGTACTCAGCATGGGCGTAGAAGGTGTCTACTTTAGTGAAAGTAATGGTGTGGCAGGCTGGTCACTTCCCATCAGTATCAAGATTGTCAATGTAACAGGTGCCGGAGATGCCATGATGGCTGGGCTGGTGAACTGCTGGCTAGAAAATATGACGCTGGCAGAAAGTGTTCGCTTTGCTCAAGGATGCTCCGCACTCACGCTCTCTTGCGAATTGACCAATAATCCAAATCTGTCAAATGGCAGTGTCCAAAAACTGTTGGAATTACAATTATGAAAAATCATGCTATTAGCAATGAATATTTGGATATTTCCCCGGAAGTTACAGAGGCATTAGAGAATAACCGACCGGTTGTGGCGTTGGAATCTACCATTATTGCTCATGGAATGCCTTACCCGCAAAATATAAAGACTGCGCTACAAGTTGAGCAGAAAATCAGGGAAAATGGCGCTATTCCTGCAACAATTGCTGTTATCAATGGGATGATGAAAGCAGGTCTGTCGCATGAAGAAATAGCGTTTTTGGGTAGAGAAGGTGACAAGATAACTAAAGTCAGTCGTCGTGATTTACCCTTTGTTATCGCGGCCGGAAAAAATGGCGCGACGACGGTAGCTTCTACCATGATTATTGCGGCAATGGCCGGGATTAGAATCTTCGCTACCGGTGGTATTGGTGGTGTGCACCGGGGAGCGGAACAGACTTTTGATATTTCGGCCGATTTACAGGAATTGTCGAAAACCAGTGTCGCGGTAGTCTGTGCTGGTGCTAAATCCATTTTGGATCTTGGCCTGACAACAGAATATCTTGAAACTCATGGCGTACCACTAATTGGCTATCAAACTCACGCTTTACCGGCGTTTTTCTGTCGTACCAGCCCATTCCCCGTCAATATTCGTCTGGATTCTCCAGAACAGATAGCTCAGGCGATGGCAGTAAAATGGGATACTGGATTACAGGGCGGTTTGGTCGTTGCTAATCCGATCCCTGAGCCATACGCCATGCCGGAAGCGGAGATCAATGCTGCTATCGAACAGGCAGTACGCGAATCCATAGAACAGAGAGTAAATGGAAAAGCGTGTACGCCGTTTTTGTTAGCTAGAGTTTCTGAGTTAACCGGGGGCAATAGCCTATCTTCCAATATTCAGTTAGTGCTTAATAACGCTGAACTGGCAGCGAAAATTGCTTGTTGTTATTGGGAACGCGGCATGTGAAATCTGTTTCAAAAAGTTGCGGCTAGAAAATAAGGGGCTAACTGAGCCCCTATCTATGAATTATGCCTCTTTCTTCAATATAGGTTTTAGGAAACGTGCAGTATGTGATTTTTCACATTTGGCGACCTCTTCTGGTGTACCAGAAATCAGAACTTCACCGCCGCCGCTACCTCCTTCTGGGCCAAGATCCACGATCCAGTCAGCGGTTTTTATCACATCAAGGTTATGTTCAATAACCACAATGGTATTCCCTTGATCGCGTAACTGATGCAGAACCGCTAATAGTTGCTGAATATCAGCAAAATGCAAACCTGTTGTTGGCTCATCAAGAATATATAACGTCTGCCCAGTTCCGCGTTTGGATAGTTCACGCGCCAGTTTTACTCGCTGCGCTTCACCGCCTGATAACGTTGTTGCTGATTGTCCCAGACGGATGTAAGAAAGGCCAACGTCCATGAGGGTTTGCAGTTTACGGGCCAGAGCAGGAACTGCATCAAAGAATTCGCGAGCTTCTTCGATCGTCATATTCAAGACTTCATTGATATTCTTGCCCTTATATTTGACTTCCAGTGTTTCACGGTTATAACGTTTACCTTTGCACTGATCACAAGGGACATAAATATCAGGCAAGAAGTGCATTTCTACCTTAATAACGCCATCACCTTGGCAAGCTTCACAGCGTCCACCTTTAACGTTAAAACTGAATCGTCCAGGTGTATAACCACGGGTGCGTGATTCAGGTACGCCAGCGAATAATTCCCGGACTGGTGTAAAGATGCCGGTATAAGTTGCCGGGTTAGAGCGGGGAGTTCGGCCAATCGGGCTCTGGTCAATATCAATCACTTTATCGAAATGCTCTAGCCCTTGAATATCGATATAAGGCGCAGGGGTGATATTGGTTGCGCCATTTAACTGGCGTTGTGCAATCGGAAACAGCGTATCATTGATTAACGTCGATTTACCGGAACCAGAAACCCCGGTAATACAAGTAAATAACCCAACTGGCAGATTGAACGTCACATTTTTCAGGTTATTACCTTTCGCTCCGATCAGTTTCAGCACCTTTTTCGGATCTGCCGGGATACGCTTCTCTGGGATGGCAATTTCACGCTCTCCACTCAGGAATTGACCTGTTAGTGAATCTTTGCTCACCATAATGTCTTTAACTGTGCCTTCCGCGACGATTTCACCGCCATGAACACCTGCACCGGGGCCGATATCAATGATATGGTCGGCAGCCCGGATGGCATCCTCATCATGCTCAACCACAATCACGGTATTTCCCAGATTGCGCAAGTGGATTAGTGTTTCCAGCAGGCGTTCATTATCCCGCTGGTGCAACCCGATAGAAGGTTCATCAAGTACATACATCACTCCCACTAAACCTGCACCAATCTGGCTGGCAAGGCGGATACGTTGAGCTTCGCCACCGGACAGAGTTTCGGCAGAACGGGAGAGCGTCAGATAATTCAGACCAACATTAACCAGGAATTTCAGACGGTCATGGATCTCTTTCAGTACTTTTTCAGCAATTTGTGCACGTTGACCGCTGAGTTTAATGTTTTGGAAAAAATCCATCGCATGGCCGATACTGAAATCAGAGATCTCCGGCAGAGTGGTATTCTCAATAAATACGTAACGGGCTTCTTTACGTAAGCGAGTTCCGTGGCAGGAAATACATGAACGATTACTAATATATTTCGCCAATTCCTCCCGAACGGCAGTGGATTCCGTCTCTTTATAACGGCGTTCCATATTATGCAGTACACCTTCGAACGGATGGTTACGCACTGTGGTATCGCCACGGTCATTGGTGTATTTAAATTCGATGGATTGTTTACCGGAACCGTACAACACCACTTTCTGAATATTGGTGCTGAGGGAATTGAAGGGTGCTTCGATATCGAATTTATAATGCTCTGCCAATGAACATAGCATCTGGAAATAGTAGAAATTACGGCGATCCCAGCCACGAATTGCACCACCGGCCAGGGAGATATCACCATTCTGAATGACTCTATCAGGATCAAAAAATTGCTGAATACCTAAACCATCACAAGTAGGGCAAGCCCCGGCAGGGTTGTTAAAAGAGAATAGGCGTGGTTCCAGCTCACTCATGCTGTAGCCACATGCAGGACACGCAAAGTTAGCGGAGAAAATCAGCTCTTCGGCTGTATTATCATCTATATTGGCGACAATAGCGGTGCCGCCTGAAAGTTCCAGCGCTGTTTCAAAAGATTCAGCGAGGCGTTGTGCCAGATCGGCACGAACTTTAAAGCGATCAATGACCACATCAATGGTGTGTTTCTTCTGTAATTCTAATTTCGGCGGATCGGATAGATCACAGACTTCACCATCAATACGGGCGCGGATATAACCTTGTGCTGCCAGATTATCCAACAATTTAGTATGCTCGCCTTTTCGCTCTTTGACGATAGGCGCCAGCAACATCAGGCGATGACCTTCTGGCAGTGTTAGCACATTATCTACCATCTGACTAACAGTTTGTGCCGTCAATGGAATATCGTGATCTGGGCAACGAGGTTCACCTACGCGGGCAAACAGCAAACGCAGATAATCATGAATTTCGGTAATAGTCCCTACGGTTGAGCGTGGGTTATGGGAAGTGGATTTCTGCTCAATAGAAATGGCCGGGGATAATCCTTCAATATGGTCAACATCGGGTTTCTCCATCAGTGACAGAAACTGGCGCGCATAAGCTGAAAGCGATTCCACATAGCGACGTTGCCCCTCGGCATAAAGCGTATCAAATGCCAGAGAAGACTTACCTGAGCCGGACAAACCGGTGATAACGATCAGCTTGTCTCGGGGAATTATCAGATTGATATTTTTGAGATTGTGGGTACGTGCGCCCCGAACTTCGATGTTGTCCATGAACCATTTCCCGGATTATTCATACGTGCATATACCCGTTATCTTTCAAGTTGCCTCTTTGTTGGCTGCACTCGCTCACCCCGGTCACATAGTTTGCTATGCTCCCGGGGATTCACTCCCTTGCCGCCGCGATGCATCTTGAAATCCATAGGGTATATAATAATAAGTGAGTTATTATTACACAGAGTTGACTGATTAGATATACAGTGTTTAAGTGAAATAATGTAATAAGTACGGAATTAAATTACGGGGAGCTTCGCAAAGTCTGCTTTAAAGCGGCTGCGTTTCATTTTTAGCGTCGCATGTTAAACTGTGTTGCTTAATAATTGTAGAAATTCATTTCATCAGGAGTATTCCCAATGGCCAGCAGAGGCATAAACAAAGTTATTTTAATCGGTAACCTGGGGCAAGACCCGGAAGTCCGCTATATGCCAAACGGCGGTGCAGTGACTAACATTACTTTGGCGACTTCTGAAAGCTGGCGAGATAAACAGACCGGCGAGATGAAAGAGAAGACTGAATGGCACCGGGTTGTTTTATTTGGCAAACTGGCGGAAGTCGCGGGTGAATACCTGCGTAAAGGTTCACAGGTTTATATTGAAGGTTCTCTGCAAACCCGCAAATGGCAGGATCAGAACGGTCAGGAGCGTTACACCACGGAGGTGGTGGTAAACATGGGCGGTACCATGCAAATGTTGGGCAGCCGTGCTGGTGGTGGTAGTTTCCAGGATAGCCAACCACAAGGCGGCAGTTGGGGACAGCCACAGCAGCCACAACCACAGCAACAATCTCAGCAGTTCAGCGGCGGCGGCGCTCCTTCGCGTCCAGCTCAATCCTCTGCTCCACAAAGCAATGAACCACCAATGGATTTTGATGATGATATTCCGTTTTAGAGTTTTAATTTTTCATTGTTTTTCATTGTAAAACAATTGGTTATGTTGTGTTGTCGTGATAATCATAGGCGGTTGGAGCGCCTATTACAAGCTTGACTAATCCTTACCCAGTAATGGGTTTGCACTTCGAAAGAGGGAGGGGAGTGTAGCATGTCAGGAAAAGGCTGGTTGCGGGGAAATAACCTACTTTGCGCCAGCCACTCTTGTTTTACCTAAACATATGCTCTTCTGCAACAGGTTGACGTCTACGCTATCGACAAGAGTTCAGACATGGGAGACGGTTGCTTGCTGGACACTTACATTCAAAATGTGGAAGGCCCATTTTTAACCCATTATTGACATTCATA
>NZ_JAJAFZ010000116.1:0-6937 GCF_025384895.1 Photorhabdus kayaii | reverse complement strand
AGTACAGACGGGCAACCCAAAGCCCAGGGGCCGGTGTTGGCAATGCAGGCGGCAATCAGTCAGTTACAACAGGCGCAGGCGTTAACCGAAGCATTACGGGGTGCGGCAGAAACCGCCAAAGCTGAATTAGCGGATTTGCAGCAACAGAAGGCGTTATTGAGTGACACGTTGACGGAACTGAGAAAATCAGCGCTGTTACTTTCCGCACCCGAGGGTATTGCTCAGACGACGGCGAAAAATCTCCAGCTTTCCGCAGGGGAAAATATTATCGCCACCAGTGGGAAAAATACCGATTTCAGTGTGCTGAAAAAATTCACGGTGGCTGCCGGTGGGATTATCAGCCTGTTTGCCGAAAAGCTGGGGATCAAACTGTTTGCCCGCCGAGGGCGGATAGATATTCAGGCGCAGGGTGATGCGATGGGACTGGAGGCGTTGAAAGACATCACGGTGAGCAGTCATGAAGGCAAAGTGATCATCAGTGCCAAAGAGGAGATTTTGCTGGCCTGTGGCGGGGGATATATCCGTATTAGCAACGGGCAAGTGGAAAGTGGAGCACCCAATAACATTATCCAGCGGGCGGCGGTGTGGCAAAAATTTGGTGGGCAGAGTTTTAATCAGATGGCTTCCCAACGTGAGACAACGGATTTTTCTATAACACCGCAGGTGCTCTGGCCTTTTGATGATTCACCGGTGAACTATCAAAGCAGCCTTTTACACAATCAGGACAATAGTCAGCAACCTTCGACAACCGACTCGGATGGTAAGGTGACCAAACAGCAGCAATTAGGGGTGGAAGCAATGAAGTTCTATTTAAAAGAAGGTAAGGAGTAATGATGTCCGATTCATCAGAAAAAATTGTTGTTCAGCCTGTTTATGACGAGCATGGCAGTCTGTATTACCCGTTAGTTAATGCGCCCAGTGAAAAGAACCTGACAGCGATTTGTTATAAGGTGCCAAACCGGGTTATTCCGGTGATTTTTTTGCCCGGGGTGATGGGGAGTAACTTACAAGCAGAAAATGGTGATTCAGTCTGGAATGTCGATGGCCTTGGAAGCCTGTGGGAGTGGATGATACACGGCGCAGAGACGCGAAAAAAGTTGCTTGACCCAGAGAATACAGAAGTTGATTCACGGGGAAGGGTGGATGATAACGATAAAGAGGGCCCTAAATTTCCCTCACGGAAAGAGCGGGGCTGGGGGCAGGTAGCTTATATGAGTTACGGTGAATTTCTGTCCTGGCTTCAGGCGGCGTTGGATGATCAGGATGAGTTATTGCACAACCGGTTGAATAAGACGGGGAAGCAGACACTGCGACAGCAACTGGAGTTGATGGATCTACAGGCTGAGATGGGGGAAGAAAAGCTCTCGTTAAATGAGATTAAGTTGAGTTATCAATATCAGTTTCCAGTCCATGCGATGGGGTATAACTGGCTTCAGTCTAATGTAGAGTCGGCAAAAAATCTGGCTGACTATATTGGTAAAATTGTGAAAGATTATAAACAGCGTGGTCAGCCCTGTGAGAAAGTGATTTTGGTGACCCATTCAATGGGGGGATTGGTCGCTCGTCACTGTTCAGAAGTACTGGGGAAACGCAACGACATTCTGGGTATTGTCCACGGAGTAATGCCAACCTATGGCTCGCCAATGGCTTATAAACGGATGAAAGCAGGTGAAAATGGCATTGTTGGGCTGGTGATTGGTAAAGATGGTGCCCAGCTCACTCCAGTGATGGCGCAATCACCGGGACCACTCCAGTTATTGCCCGGTCTGAGATATGGCACCGGATGGTTGCAAATTAAAGATGGTAGGACACTCTATACCTTACCGAAACGTGATCCTTATAAAGAAATCTATTTGCAGCGTGATAAATGGTGGGGGTTATGCGAAGAGCGTCTGATTAACCCGACTAATGAGAAACAAAACCCGGCGATAATGCAGGCAGACTGGGATAAATATCATGATACGTTATCGACAAAAGTCCGGCCTTTTATCGAAGGGTTAAATGGCCGTTACCACAACAATACCTATGCTTTTTATGGTAACAGTATGAAATACCGCTCTTATGGCGTAGTGCGTTGGGTAGTGCGTACTCAGGTTAACCGGGGAGATGACCCCGGGCTGGCATTTAATAGCCCGGTATACGACCCGTATAATAATCATCTTGCAGGGACGCGTATGGTGGGGTATTCCACTGAACCAAACAAACCCAATGATCATAGTCATCTAAAAGCTTTTGCTATTGCAGACCCGCAACAGCCCGGCGATGGCACTGTGCCGGTTGAAAGCGGTAAGTTTGCCGCCAGTGGCTTGTGTTCGTTACTGGGCGTAGAAGTTGATCATGAAGGCGCTTATAAAACGGATAACACCAAAGATACCCGTTGGTTTACCCTGCGAGCGATTATCAAAATAGCGCAATCTGTTAAACAAACATCTCTGGCCTATCCTGATGAATAGAAAAAAAGTACTGGTTATTGCAATTGCCAGCCTGCTTGCGCTGGTGTTTTACGGGGGGTGGCACTGGTTGCAGCCCTATCCCCCACATACTGTGTTAAATCAGAAGGAACAATTAGCTGTGGATAAATTATTAGCAAACTTACAAACCCGTTGTATTGGTCGGTATCTGGTTGATTTGCCAGCCAACTACAACAATACCGTGGAGGCGGCTAGGGTGAACGATAATCGGGTAGAAACCCGTCTGCTCTATCCGCCTGCCTTTGA
The DNA here is from genome assembly GCF_025384895.1 of Photorhabdus kayaii. Taxonomy (NCBI): domain Bacteria; kingdom Pseudomonadati; phylum Pseudomonadota; class Gammaproteobacteria; order Enterobacterales; family Morganellaceae; genus Photorhabdus; species Photorhabdus kayaii. Next base: position 4,220 of record NZ_JAJAFZ010000116.1, on the reverse strand, counting down.
ACAGCGTATTCAATTACGGGAAGACGCGTTACGGCAGATGAAGACGTCATATCCCGTTGATATGCCCTATCTAAAGAATATTTACCGCTTACCTCAGGGGATGCAGGGGATTATTTTCGAGCGTATGGAGGACCAAAGTGTACCGGATGTAGTTCGGGTATTGGAAGCCCATTTGTATAGCAATGGCGTGGCAATAAAAGTGGAAATGAAAGCAAAGGATGGTTCAGCGGCACGTTATGACAAGGATAGGCAGACTGAACCGACTGTTTATACCAATACTGTGCCAACGAAACTGGCAGAGTTGAAAGACTTATTATCCCGGATACAGGGACGTAAAGAGACGGAAATACCCACTACCGCCGGAAACTGTATTCCTCATGCATTTATTGCCGATAATAAAAAGGATAAAGAAGATATAGGCTTATTGTATAAAGCGAACCCGGATAATTACCTGAATGTTAGAATGAGTACTAATAATTTTATCCGTGAAAAAGACAGTATGCTGGAACGCCTTGGCGTAATTGAAGCAATGCTGTCCCGTGGGAAGGTTTTGCGCAAAGGGATACGGAAAATAAATGGGCAGGATACCGAAGAGCTATTACTGTCGGGCCGTCAACCGAACAATGATAATCCTCGTTATCTGTTTACATTACGGGTCAATGAAAAAACTGGGGGCAGAAGGACACCGGTATTTAATTTGGCGATAGTCAATGATGAAGAGACACCGACAGCCTATAGCCAGAATGAAATAGTGGCGTTCTGGGATGCGATTAGCCAGACCCTCAGAGTCAGACCCGGCGCTTTCAATCTCCGATAATATGTGTTTTAAATTAAATCCTTTATAGGGATATAAAGGTTAAAAATCAGGGTGGGAAAGGATAAGAAAATACCGATACGTACTTTAGGTTAAATCATCAAGATTATCTGGGCGGTAAAAATTGAATAAAAGAAATATCTTACTTATTTTGTTGGCTGGTGTGGCTATTTATGCCTTATGGCGATGGTATTTACCTGATCCTTATCATCCTGTTTTAACTGAAAAGGAAAAGAAAGTGACAACGGAAATGTTAGCAAATATGCAAACCCGTTGTATCGGTCGATATTTAGTTGATTTACCGGAAAACTATCATGATACGGTGAATGCTTCCCGGGTGAACGATTATTGGGTAGAAACTCAACGGATCTATTTACCTGCCTTTGAACAGCGTATTCAATTACGGGAAGAAGCATTACGGCAGATGAAGACGTCATATCCCGTTGATATGCCCTATTTAAAAAATATTTACTCTGTCCCCGAAGGGATGAAAGGGATTATTTTTGAACGTATGGAGAATCAAAGTGTACCGGATGTCGTCCGGGTATTAGAAGCCCATCTATATAGCAATGGAGTGGCGATTAAAGTAGAAATGGAAGCGAAAAATGGCTCCGCTGCACGCTATGACAAGGATCGACAAATTGCTCCTAGAGTTTATACCAATACAGTACCTGAGAAACTGGCTGAACTGAGGGATTTATTATCCCGTGTACGGGGGCGTGAAGAGACGGAAATTCCGACTACTTCGGGAAGCTGTATTTCCAATGCGTTTATTACAGATAATCAAAGGGATAAAGAAGATATCGGCACATTATATAAAACTGGCCCGGATAATTATTTGAATGTGAGAATACAAACGAATAACTATATCCGTGAAAAAGACAGTATGCTGGAGCGTATCGGCCAAATTAAAGCATTTCTGTACCGGGGTGATATTTTTCGTAAAGGTGCGCGAAAAATTAATGGGCTGGATACCGAGGAATTATTGGCGGTGGGATTACAGCCGGATAGTGATGATCCGCGTTATCAGTTTACGTTACTGGCAAATGAGAAAACCGGCGGAAAGAAAACACCGGTCTTTGATTTGACGGTGGTCAATGATGAAGAGACTCCGACAGCTTATAGCCAGAATGAAATAGTGGCGTTCTGGGATGCGATTAGCCAGACCCTCAGAGTCAGGCCGGATGCTTTTTAATTTTCGGCGGATTCGACTAATAATAACATTGCTTTCGGGTTTATCCTGCGAGCGATTATCAAATAGCACAGGTGGTGAAAATTGGATAAAAAAGAGTTTGCCGATTTTATTGGCGACGGGGGTATTCTTTCTGTGAGAGGTCGGTTTTTTTAATAATGCATTCATGGTGGGTTAAATTTGATTTTTGGGATGTGGTATTAGTCTGTGTTTTTCTTGTTTTCTATTATGCCTGGCCGGTCATCATGATTATTGATGGTTATGTCATTTATCGGACGATTCAATGCATTAAGCGAAAGAAATACAAAGTCCTACTGTTCTTAATCCCTGTAGTGGTGTTATTGAGTGGGCCGCTTATTTATCTTTTAATTCAGTTTTTAAAGGTATGGGGCCCTTAAGATTAAAGTCAATAATGAGATATATCGGGATGAAATATTATCTCCTGATATCTGATGGTTTATTTAGGGTTATTTCGATAATCAATAGAGGATATCACAATGTCTGGTATTGTTTGTTTAGGTGATGCCACCGATCGAGGTGGAAAAGTGATTACCGCTTCTTCAACAATGTATTTCGACGGTAAACAGGCCGCTTTGGTGGGTGATCTCATTAATTGTCCGTTAGACGGGCACGGTATTAATCCCATTATTGAGGGGGATAATACCGTTCAGGAAAATGGCCGCGCTGTAGTGGTGCATTATTGTCGCTGCCAGTGTGGATGTCGAGTATTGAGTTCAATGCCTCATCACCAGGTTGAGTCGTCGTCATGAGTTGGCCTATTCCAGAGATCCCCCGGCTTCGTGTCGTGGCGCCGGTGCGTTATGGGGTGTGGGGGATGATTTTATTGCTGATGCTGGCGGTAGGAACAGGTATGGCACTTGCGCTGAGAGAACCCCCCGATTTATTGCAGGTCGTACTGTATGGCAGCTTACCGGCCTTTTTCGGCTGGATGCTGTTATTCGGTGCGGTACTAAACCGCTATGAGCGATTTTGTACTGCGGCGCAAGCCTGGGAAGCCGCCAGTGCCGAAACCCGTTTCCAGTGGCAGCAATGGAGCAGAAAGCAATTGGCGGTGGTCGGCAACTTTATTCTGACACCAGAACCGCAGGGCATAGCCCCCTTGTTGGGTAAACCGAAAGATATTCCGGCTTTTCCCGATGCCGGACGGGCGCTGTCTGTGCCATCAACGGATATCCGGCAGTTATTGGCGAAAGTTGATGATAAGTTTGAGCAACAGTGTCCTGGATATCGCTCGCTTTTGAGCACCATTTATCTTGCTGACGTCCCTTCAATGGATTTGTCTCATCATCAAGAGTGTGTGCAACAACAGTGGGGTTTGGTTCCCACTCAAATAGAGAGCAGGGAGGTAATCACGTCATTGTACGATAAGGCGGCTTTTGAGGGGTTGACAATGGTTATCGCCTGCCAGTGCTGGCCTGCCAAAGGAGGTAAAGAAGCATACAGCGAATTTTTGTCTGCTCAGTTACTTTCCTCAACGGCATTTGCCGCCCAGAAAAAGTTAAACGTTCTGGCGGGTATGGGAAGGGCGCTGCCATCGTTACCCGGGGAAATAAAGAAAGATTTCAGAATGTTATTTGAGTATAACCGCATTGCCAAAAGCAGTATGCAGCACCTCTGGGTGACGGGGATTTCTCAAAACGTGCTGACTGAACTGATGATGGAGGGCCGTGATAGTCCATTCCATTTTGTCCCGGAAAATCCTGTTCATTTAATCGACCATACTTTTGGTCCACCGGGGCCGTTGTCTGTGTTTCTGACCTCAGCCATGCTGACCGAGGCCACTGGCCTGACAAATAGCGATCATATCATTATCAATCAATTACCCGAGGGTAACGCTGTACTTTATTTAATGACGAAGGAGTTACATCCATGAATGCGAGTCATCATCATCACTATGGCCTTCGGGGATATATTGTAATTACGCTGAGTCTTGCCGGAATATTTTTTCTGCTGATTTATTTAAATCAGGCAGTGCTTGAGGACAACGGGTTACTAAACCTTGCGTGGTATGCCTATGCCACGCTTTTCCCAGCCATATTGATAGGCTTATTGGGGAGCACGGCATGGGAGTATATACGGCAGAATAAAGCGCAACAACCATTACGGCCAGAGGCTGCACAAGCTGAAATTCGCCTCAGCCAGTCTGCGCCAATACTCAGTGATTTAGGCGATCGCTTGCACCGTCGTTACGGG
>NZ_JAJAFZ010000115.1:0-6994 GCF_025384895.1 Photorhabdus kayaii | reverse complement strand
GGTCAACCGGATGTGGATGAAATAAATAACCTCACTACCGCAATTATCATCAACCAAAAGCGTATTGGTGAAAATGTCCGTTCAACGGTTGGTACAGCCTCAGATATTTATACCTTACTGCGCCTCTTATTTTCCCAAATAGGTACACCATTTGTAGGTTATTCCAACATTTTCTCTTTCAACCATCCGTTAGGAATGTGTCCACATTGCGAAGGGTTGGGCATTGCCAGCACAATAGATATTAATAAGCTGGTGAATGAAAACAAATCGCTGAATGACGGTGCAATTGAATATTCCACATTTGCACCAGGCACCTGGCGATGGCGTCGGTATACTCACTCTGGTTTGTTTGATAATAATAAGAAAATTGCCGATTACTCCACCGAAGAGCGCCAAATTTTACTGTATGCGGATAATATTACTCCAGAAAACCCATCTTCAGGTTGGCCTAAATCGGCTAGATTTGAAGGGATCATTCCCAGATTCACGCGCAGTTATCTTGTGAAAAACAACAAAGAGTACAAAAGTGAAGAGTTTCAGGGCATTGTTTCAATGAAACAATGCCCTGCCTGCCATGGTCAGCGGCTTAATAAACATATATTATCGTGTTTAATTCAGGGCAATAGTATCGGAGATTGTATTGATATGCCGATTATTGAGTTAAATCAGTTTATAGCAACATTAAATATCCCTTCTGTTAATACGTTAATTAATGCTTTAAAAGAACGTTTAATATCAATGTGCTCTGTTGGTTTGGGGTATCTGAACCTTAACCGCCCGACGGCAACATTATCAGGTGGAGAGTCCCAACGGCTAAAAATGGTTAGACACTTAGGCAGCAGCCTCACTGGAATGACTTATATTATTGATGAACCTAGCACCGGATTACATCCAGCTGATATTACAAAACTGAATACACTAATCCAGCAACTGCGTGATAAAGGCAACACTATTTTAGTGGTAGAACATGATCCCGATATTATTAAAATCGCAGATCATGTGATTGATTTAGGTCCCAGCGCAGGTGATAACGGTGGAAAGATCACTTATCAGGGGGATCTGAACGGGTTGCTCACTTCTGAAACATTAACAGGAAAATATCTTTCTCAGACAATCCATCTCAACCGAAACCCAAGAAAACCGATTAGTTATATCCCTGTTAAAAATGCAACGCTGCATAATCTTAGAGGGATCTCTATCGATATTCCATTAGGAATAATGCTCGTGATTAGTGGTGTGGCAGGCTCAGGAAAAAGCTCCCTGATTATGGGTGAGGTTGTCCCGAAATGTGCCAATGCTGTCGTTATTGACCAAAAACCTATTCATACTTCGAAACGTTCTCATATTGCATCGTGGAGCGGTATTTTTGAATATATCAGAGAACGTTTTGCCTTGGCTAATAAGGTGGATAAATCGTGGTTTTCGCCAAATGCCAAAGGGGCGTGTCCTGAATGTAAGGGATTGGGTGTCATTGAAACTGATTTGGCTTTTATGGATTCGATAACCTTACCTTGTGATGCTTGCCGGGGACAAAAATTCAATCAACAATCCCTGAATTATAAATACAGAGATAAAACGATTGTTGAGCTTATGGATATGAGTATTACTCAGGCGTCAAATTTTTTTGTGGGAGACAACCAGATCCAGCCAACATTAGAGAATATTCGGGATGTTGGGTTAGGTTATATGCGCCTTGGTGAATCACTTGACCATCTGTCTGGGGGAGAATGCCAAAGACTGAAACTGGCATCTTACCTTAATAATGAAAGTAACGTGTATATTTTTGATGAACCAACAACCGGACTTCATCCTTCAGATGTAACGATACTTATGACGTTGTTTCGTCGCCTTGTCGAACAAGGAAATTCTGTTCTGATCATTGAACATAACATAAAAGTTATTGCAGAAGTGGATTGGGTGATTGATTTAGGCGAAGGTGCGGGGACTGCTGGTGGACAGGTAATGTTCAGTGGCACACCACAAACGATGTTTGAAGAGGGTAATTCATTGACTGCGGATTACTTACGTCAGCATTGCTGATAAATAAAACCAACAAAAAAGTAAAGCGTCAATTGGTTCAGTGGGGACAACCAAGTGTATTATTCGCATACCACACCAATTGTCCCAACAACATCCTATAAGTAATACGTTACTTTATAATGTATTGATTTGCAGTTCCTTATCTGCGCAGGGCGCTAGCACACTATTTTAGCCATTTTTTAAAGACGATTATTTCTTAAAAACCAACTTTAATAATGTTTATATAGAATGAAATTTAATTAAATAATTTTTTAGGATTTTATAGTAAACCAAAGAGTTAAAGAACAATATTGACATTTTAAATCCAAATATTAATCAAAGTATGTTCACACCCTGCTTATCTGCGTAACCTATAGCATTACTAATCATCCAGTTATAAATAGGAAATGCATCAGTAGTTAAAAAAGACTCGTTATGAAACTGTATTGATGCCACATTATTAGATTTCAAAGCAATAATTTCACTTTTACCTAATCGTTCAAGATAAACCAATCGATTATATTTTGGCGTAAACCAGTGTGGTAATTTGTGCATCGCGGCAAAACTATTATAAAACCCTACATAACAGGTCATACTATCAATAACTATTTTATACTGCATTCCTTGCCGTGTTTTGGGAAGCCGCTTGATGGGCAAACCAAATTCAGCACAAATAAGTTGATGTCCCAGACAGGTTCCAATTAGTGGTAAATTTTGTTTTAAACGATTTGTAATCAGTGTCCGTCCCATTACCATCTTGTCATGATTAACAGCGTTTGGGTTTCCTGGCCCTGGACCAATAAAAAGGATATCTGTTTTACCTGTATTCATTAATTGAGGCAAACGCATACCAGACTCAAACCATGAAACTATCGTCACATCATGTCCTATATAACGTAGTTGGTGAGCAATCATCTCAGTAAACAAGTCTTCCATATCAATGAGTGTAATGGAGGGGAGGGAACTGGTTGTTAATGCAATTTTTTTAGAATTCCCTAACCAGAAGGAAGACACTTTCTGATTTCGTTGCCGTAATATTGTAGTGATATTACTCAACACATGTTCAGATAAATGGGTATTATTGGTTAGATTAATACTTTTTTTCTCCTCAAAAAAAGAACTCATTAAACCACTCAATTTTGCTTTGGTTTCTTCAGCTTCATTTTCTGGAACTGAATCACGAACAATTGTTGCCCCTGATGTCAATCGGAAATGCCCATTTTTCGTAATATCAGCAGCTCGGATTAAGATAGCAGAATCCAGATAACGTTGGTTATTCTTAACGCCAATCATTCCGATAACACCACTGTAATACCCACGACCACGATTTTCCCAGCGTTTAATGACTTGAGATGCATTTTCCACAGGGCTTCCGGTCACAGTTGGTGCGAACAATGACTCTTTCAGGATAGTTTGAATTGTCTGTGATGTTGAACCACGGATAAAATATTCCGTATGTGCAACCCGAGACATCATTTTTAATTGAGGACCAGTTACCATAATATCACTGTCACATATACGGCTCATCATTTTTAGCTCCTCATCAACGACCATGAAGAGCTCATTCTGTTCCTTTTTGTTGTTAATAAAATGGTATAAAGCCTGTTCTATTCCTTTTTCTGGATATTTTAACGTACCACTTATTGGGTTCATGGCAACATCTTTACCATCCACTAGAATATGTTGCTCTGGACTACTGCCGATAAGATAGCGTTCTCCAGTATAAACAATCCACGTCCAATAAGAACCACTTTCGTTTATCAATAATCGATTAAATAGCGAAAGGGCATTCTCCAATGAAAAGTCTTCAATATCACCTTCTAAACTTCTCGACATAACAAAATTACTGCCTTCTCCAGCATTAATCTCATCGTTGATCACATGTTCCACTACCTGGCTGTAATTTTTATCTGTGATATCGAAATTTATATTAGACGCTTTTATTGGCTTACTATCCTCAATAACCCCCCAGTTATTTATTTGATAACGAGTTTGTGTTTCGATGCTCATGATAATGATAGGTTCGTTGTCGTTATGGCATGCAAACCCTTTTTCAGCGATTTGATTAAATGGAATAATAATTAATTGAGAAGCACTCAACTCTCCGAAAAGTGTTATATCCATTGTACCGAAATCGTCTGATTTCAATGAAAGAGTTGGCTCCAACGAAATTGGCTCTAGTTCTGAGAGTGAATGGCTGTATTTTATTTCCCCCTCAAATAATAAAAAAGAGTCTTTAGCATCAGATAATGGGCGATAAATACATGCAAAAGGCTTATTTGTCTTAACTAAATGGCTAAATAGATTTTTTTCATCATTTGATTTCAGCTCTCTTTGTGGTAATTCTTTCAGCGACATTATTTCCCCTTATAATCTGTTTTATCAGGATCTTTAGTCTCCCAATGTATTATTTTTTTAGATTTGCAATGATTTGCTCTGTTGATGCCACTACAGAACATATTTCTGCCGCCATATTCAACGCTATGCGGTGTTTTTCCTCTGAAAAATCTGCCACAGCATCTGATACAAAGAAGGTCTCGATATCATGTGAGTAAGCATCAATAGCGGTGGCCAGACATCCTATATGTGCATACACACCACAAATGATCAGTTGATTGCGGTTCAAATCCCTTAAATGGTGTAGCAGATTAGATTTGAAGAACGCACTGTAACGCCACTTAGTCAGCACAGTTTCATCTTTAATAGGGGTCAGGAGTGGAATAATTTCCCGATGTTCATCTTTTGCTTTCATGCCTTCACCCCATATTATTTTTAATAATCCCCGTTGTTCTGGGGTCATACTACCGGGTTGAGCAGTATAAAATACAGGGATATTAAAATTTCTAGCAATATTCAATAGCGTATGGGTGTTTCTGATGACACTATTTATTGGACTGGCTTCGGTTTCAAAAAAATCCACAAAGTATTTTTGCATATCATGGATCAATAAAGCGGTGCGATGCCGATCTGGAAGCCAATTTGCTGCCGATTTGGGCAAATCTGTATATTTAGGTAATGGGTACGATAATATTTTTTCCATTTTGTATCTCTTTTTTTGCTATGTACTAACAGCTACCTAATGCAGCACCACCATCCACCAATAAAGTTGACAACGTAGTTTGACTAGATTCTTCACTTAGATAGAAACAAACAGCTGCGGCAATTTCATCTGATGTGGCAATCTTGCGTAGAGGGATACCGATACGAAATTGCTCTGGATTACCGTCCAATGTGCGACTTTTATCATTTTCATTTTCCCACATACTGCGTAGCATTGGTGTATCTGTTGAACCAGGAGCCACAACATTACACCGGATTCCCAATGAAGCTACCTCTAACCCAAGTGCATATGTAAAGACTTGGGCTGCCGCTTTTGAAGCACAATATGCTGCCATCGTTGCCCGAGGTACTCGTGCGGCATTTGAAGCAACAGTCACGATGCTACCTTTTTTTTGCTCCATCATATAACTGGCTGCAGCTTTACTGACGTTGAATACCCCCGTCGCATTAACAGCGACGATATGATTCCATGCATCAATATCTGTATTTTCAACAGAACCGTGATGTAATACACCAGCACCATTCACCAAATAGCCGATTGGTCCAAGTTGATTTCTGATCGCAAGAAATGCGCTACCAACTTGTTGAGGTTCGGTAACGTCCACAGAAAAACCGATAATTGGTTGAGAATATTCATGGCTGAGTTTGTTCACCAGAGATTGCAAAACATCAGCCTGTTTATCAATAAGTGCTAAAATTACTCCTTCCATCGCCAATCGTTTAGCGATGGCTTTTCCGATACCACCACATGCACCGGTAATAACTGCAACATACTTTTTGTCAAATGTCATAATGTTTCCTGATCAATTGTTCATGGTTTAATTAGTTCAATTGCCTGTATTTTATTTAATCGTGGGACGCATATAATGTTTGATAATTCGGACTCTTTAGGATTGAAGCCATAACCAAAACATTCGGCGATATCTTCAGCCAAAACAGGTTCCGGACTATTTATACAGTCGCCTCACCATACTGGTAATGTTATATTTTGGTATTTTTCAAATGCATTAGAACGCGGTTTTGCATATTGACCAGCAATATACGACCAACTGTGATCACAGTTTTATTCAATAAAGTAGAAAAAATTTCTGATAAATTATGTAAAAAATCGATTTTCGGAGTAACCGATTGTTGGTCACATGCAATAACTCGTTCAGCACAATCACCAATTTAAATTATTACCTCTTTGTCTAACCAAAATTTTTCCAATTGCTTATAAAGATACGTAAAATTTTTATGATTAATTAATGGCGATAAATTTAATAGTTCTTTTTTATGACATGGCATCAAGGTAGCTTTTTATCACTTGAATTTATCGTTATTTTCTCACTCATGCCATACAGTTGTTCTATATTAGTAATTTCTATGAATATATATACCCGTCATCTTTCAAGTTGCCTCTTTGTTGGCTGCACTCGCTCACCCCGGTCACATAGTTATCTATGCTCCCGGGGATTCACTCCCTTGCCGTCGCGATGCATCTTGAAATCCATTGGGTATAAACAATCACCGACTTGATGATATGAATCATCCATAACTTACCCATATCTTGTCAACCATTAAAATAAAATTATCATATAAAAAAATCATAATTAATTGATTTTAAAAAATTTAAATTATAGATAGAGATGATACTCAAAGAAATATTATTTTATTCTTCCACTTTCATTACGTTAATCACTAACCTAATTACTTTAGCAGATGTTTTTTTATTTTTGAAATCATTTGACTGGTTTTAAGATTATATTGTAGACTTCGATTCATTAACACCTCAGACAATAGATAGAAACAAACCCAAATGAACATATATTGTTTAAATATATCTTTAAAAAACTAAACTATTAGCTCTTAGGGTCTAATTCTCCGCCACCTATGGTGTAAATTGATGGTTTTAAGATATCACCTACTCACATCG
>NZ_JAJAFZ010000114.1:0-7355 GCF_025384895.1 Photorhabdus kayaii | reverse complement strand
CTTATGATAAGTTATCTTGTTGAGTGTGAATTTTATTTTTTGTATTAATTAATAGTATATTAAACTTTTAAGTATTTACGCTATGTATGATGTTCGACACTGACTTCAACCTTGTTTCGGCGTAATGAATCGAACATTTACTCTTGACAGAGTTTGGTAATTATGTAAGACGGCAATAGTATTTTCGTCAATCCTGACAATTGATGGCTATATTAAATATAGGATTTCGAGTTGATGGTTTTATAGAGAAATCTCGACATTGTTCCATGATAGATAATTAAGAATAAATAGCTATACCCTATGGATTTCAAGATGGATCGCGACGGCAAGGGAGCGAATCCCCGGGAGCATAGATAACGATGCGACCGGGGTGAGCGAGTGCAGCCAACAAAGAGGCAACTTGAAAGATAACGGGTATATATTGGGTAACTGGCTAGTAACTCAATACTATTTATTCAGTAAAGCCTTTCCTATTTGATTTTTATTAAAATGAGGAGTACGGAAATGTCAAGAACCGAAAGACTTATAGTATTATTGCAATACTTGAGACAAAGAAGGTATCCTGTCAGTGGTAAATTACTCGCTAGTGATTTAAATGTAAGCTTGCGCACGCTTTATCGAGATATTGCTTTATTAAATAGTCAGGGAGCAAATATAGAGGGTGAACCCGGTTTGGGCTATATATTACGGCCCGGCTTCATGTTACCTCCTTTAATGTTTACGATGGATGAAATTGATGCCTTAGTTTTGGGCAATAAATGGGTTATTGAACAGAATGATGTTGTTTTGTCTAAGTCTGCTCATAGCTTTATATCTAAGATTGCCGCAGTATTGCCTGAAGAACAGCGTGATCAGCTATATTATTCGCCAATGTTTGTAAAAACAGAAGGTTACAGCAAAGTTACAAATAATAACTTAATGTTATCTGATATCAGAAGAGCGATATACCATAAATCAAAAATAGTGATAACTTTTCTTGACTTAAATAATGCACATACTGTGAAGACGACCTGTCCACTGTCGGTCTTTTTCAATAATGAATTCTTTTTAGTTTCTTGGTGTGAATTCAGCCATAATTTTCTTAAGTTACAAGTAGGAAAAATAGAGAAACTAGAAGTATTGTCTGAAAGATATATACAAGATAGAATATTATTACTAAAAAAATGGAGTGAGAAAGAAGGATTGTCTGATAATAATTTATCCTAAATAAATGATTACGAATGAGTAATTTATATGGGTATTTATCCTATAGATGTTTAATTGTTCTTTCTATTAAGTATATAGTTGCAAATATAGAGTAAATTCTGATGATTATCTGGACTTTCTGCTGAGGGTTCGAAAAATTTAGTGATTTTATTGGGTTTGCTAAGATTCGGTTTTGTTTGCTAAAAATTGGGGACGAGACCTCTTAAGGGATCGAGTGGACAAGAACGATTATTAGGAAAAAGCCGCCCTAGAGTGCCGATTGTGAATGGTAGGATAAATCACTTAATTTGGTAATCTGGGGCAACGAACAATATAGGGCGAGCTTGTGATTGAGGATAATAAAGTTCAAGAATTTTCCCAGGGTAAGATTTTAATTCGATTAAACAAAGATCGTGATGCCATCACGATCTTTGTTTTGTCGACTTACGAGCTTGTCTTTATGTAAGAGTGCTATCGATATTTTCCACATGATGCATTTTTCTTACATAAATAATGAAGTGGAAGAAAAGCTACCATTTCCATGCATCCGGGCTGGTGCCAGTGGGTAATACACTAATGCCAAAATCGCTAATCACAACAGCGACATAGATATCATCGTCATAACAATTTAATTGATATCTTCTCCCTTTTGCCGTCCATTGCCAATAATCATTTTTCCAACTTTCTGGATAGAATTCTTGGATAAGTGAAGCGGTTGCTGGATGTAACCCATCAACATTGAGAGTGCTCGTATTTCCAGAACTGCTCCAAATCACATCACCGATTAAGTTTTCATTGGTAAGATTAATAACGAAAAAATAATGATTATTAATTCCAAGCATTTCACCTTTTTCTTTTTCCTCAGTTTCTCTCATCTTCAACTCCTGGTTAATGAATAAAATGGGTGATTATTATAGAAATAACAATAGTTTCTCTGATATACCCGTCATCTTTCAAGTTGCCTCTTTGTTGGCTACACTCACTCACCCCGGTCACATCGTTATCTATGCTCCCGGGGATTCGTTCCCTTGCCGTCGCGATACATCTTGAAATCCATAGGGTATATTTCTATTTTTATTGTGATAAATTCAATAGACTAACTAATAATTACCGTAGGAATATAACCATAATAAATATATTTTTATTTGATATTGTTTTGTTTGGATGATTTTTATTGATCTGTTAGTTACAGTGTTTTATTACTATTCTGGATGGTTTTTTGCCTATGAAATAATTGCATTTATGAGTAGTAATCAGAAATTATATATAATTTATTTTTATATTAGCGTAAAAATACAGAATATAAAGTATATCATCATGAATATTTTGCATGAACATTAAGTGAAGGTTAATTGTACATTGAAAATATCGAAGAAATAAAATAGGCTATCTCTCTTTTTATATATTTTTAACAGTTTGTTATCTTGGTTTTTTATTCGTGGCAAACATGGTAGGAATGGCATAATCAATATGTCTACTCCTGAGACTGTAATGGGAAAGAATATTTTTAATATTCTTTCCCAGGATGAAGTTATTACCCTACAGAGTATCTACGTGTCATTCTTCTGTAATTTTCTACTCTTCCTGTCATGACATTTTCTATGCCAGACAATATTCCAGAACAATTATGACAAGCAGGGAAGTCTTGATTTGTTGCACCAACGAGTCGTTGTGTGAATATGTAGCTCTGACTCAAATGACTTGATATATTTTCTCCCTTTTTAGCAAGTTCCGTGACCATATAATTTAAGGCTTGTACTTCAGCATGCAGGCCCGCAATACCGGCCATTTTAGGTAAAATGTTTTTGTTTTCCTTAATATGTGCTTTGATCCGCTGTTCAACTAGTGGGTGTAATGCAGTGCCTGATTCTTTATACGCTTTTTGTATACCCGCGATAAATTCTTTTTCATTAACAACACGATAGCTGCCAAGATCCATATTTGGCCTCCAACGTTTGGAAGTTTGAAGTGTATTGGGGTGGTATTGTTCGAAACCGGGCTTCGCTTTTTCGCTGATAAGTTGCACACCGGGGAAGGTATTTTTTGCACCTAAGCTGCCACTCAGATTTAAAAATTTATCTTTATAGGTATCGTGCTCTCTGTTGGTACCATGACCCATAATACCGGCATGGGCGGCATATCCTTTTAATTTTGCATTTGTATACTTCATATCTCTGGATTTTTGCTCTCTATTTTTTGGTTTCATAGGTTTGAGCGTTTCTTCATTTCTTTTTGTTTCTTGTAATATTTCACCGGTGCTTTTGGTGAAATATTTATATCTCTGCTCAACTCTTGGATTTTGTTTATATAAAAGTGGAGAAATATCAGGTTTGTTTTGTGGAATGGCTAGATCAAGCCAGTCTAAACTTGATAGCCCCATATTGTCCGCAAGAGTAATTGGGTTATTCATCACCATACAATAGAGATTTAATCCATCGATAGTGCCTGCTGGGTCCGCACTTAGCCATCTTCCCACCCACGGCTGATAATACCGATAGCCGTAATAATACAGCCCGGTGGCATCCCGTTCTTTACCGGAATACCGGATCGTTTTGTAACTGGCTTCTGTCTGGTTTCTTGCGGCCCATAGCGCTGTACCGCCAAATGGGTAGTACTCCTCTTGACTGATGATTTGCCCGTCGTTATCTAGCTCAAGTTGGCTGGAACCAATCAGATTATCGTAACTGTAACGTATCTGATTATTGTTGATGTTTTCTGGTTTGCCGCTCTCCCAGTGCAGAACCCGCACTTGCGCGCGACCGGCTTCACCCACTGTAATAATCTGCAACTCTTCCGTTGTGGTAGCACCGTTTTGGGTTGTACGCAGTTCCAGTCCCGACAGGTAGACAACTCGTTGTTGTCGGAGGATATTCTGCATTTGCTGTTCACTGACTTTTAACAGCCGCATCCCGTCGTTGCCATAGAGATACCACTCTATGTCGCTGCCACTGTCGGTGTGGTTATCCCGTTTTACCGGTGTCATCTGTTGTAGTTCACCTCGTGCATTCCAGTTTAGGTTTTGTCCCGGTAGTAATGTCTCCTGATGACCACCTGCCTGAAACAATGCATCCACTTTGGTTGGATCAGTGGTTAAGGTATTCAGTACTGCACGGTTGCTGCGGTTCGAGACGGTTATATCTGTGGTGTAGTTGTTTTGGCTCGCGGGTGAGCTATGCCGGATTTGGGTCAGGTTTCCACCACGGTCATAGGCATAAGTACGGGTGTAATTGGTATAAGTGTTGTTATCGGAAGGCAGTGCTGTAGAGGGGAGATTCTGATTCTGCTGGCCGATATTCGCCATTTCGCGCCCTGTTGCGCTAATAAGCTGATACAGGGAATCGTAGGTATAGATATTCTCTGGTACCATTTTCTGATTGCGCCAGAAGCGGGTCGCTTCTGCATCGTTACGGAGACTGATTATGTTGCCAACCGGATCATATTCATAACGTAAGTCTTGCAAAGCCTTGCTATCGCTTGAACGACGGGTTGTGATGCTCATCAGTCGCTGGGTTTCCGGCTCGTAACTATATTCGGTGATGATACCGTTACCGTGTTCTTCGCGTAGTTTTTGTCCTGCGGCTGAATAGGTTAGGGATTTGATGATCACTTGCTCACTCTGGCCTTTCACCGTCAGCCGACTGCCTTTCAATTGTCCAGCGACATTATAGGCCAGATGCTGGATGTTTCCTTTGGCATCGGTTTGTGTCAACAGAGCACCGGTGGCATCCGTTTTGTTTTCGGTGGTGTATACATCACTACTTAATTTCTTATCCCAGATCTTTTTATCATCCCCTAACCAATTTGCTTCTTGACCATCAACCAGTAGCTGACGGGATTGTGATAAAGCCTCTCCGGTCAGGGAAACTCGATTCAGTTGAGTCGCTCCTGCTGTATCGTAGTGATGTACACACTGACCAGCAAGATTTTGGTCTTTTTCTGCCGGTGTGTTTCCAGCCCAGATGAGACGTTCGGTGATATGGGATGCCCTTTTCTCTGGCTCTTGTTCTGTTACGGATAACAGACGACCGGGCAGAGAGTTGTCTTCATATTGTCGGGTCTGTTTGACACCCGTTGCAGTTACAGTCAGGACAAGACGGTTTTCAATATCATGAAGAGTGACAGTATTACCCGCATCGACACTCTCTGTACGTAGGACGTTGCCCGTTAAATCATACTGCCAGAGAAAATTGGGTTTTACCGAATTATCTTTCTGCCAGGCGTCATACAGGCGTGGGTCAATACTTTGGTGCAGGTGTCCGAGAACATCATACTGATGACGGGTGATACGGATATCACTATTTTTTTCTGCGGTAGCTCGGTGATAACGGATTTCACGGACATCCAGCCCACGGTTATCGTGAACAGTGATAGTGGGGGTATGTTGATAAGTTTTGGGGTCAAAGTTGTTCATAATTTCCCTCTTTGTGGTGTTAACTCATTGTAGTGTTGAATAATTTTTTGTCTGCGTAGCAGAGAACGAATGCTAAGTTCAGCTTCTCCACATTAATGAGGATAACCTTTCTATTGAGATACCAGCGGTATGCAAGATTTCAGGAGATAAGTAGGAATAATCTCATTCAGAAGTATGCTGCTCAAAGGTGCTGCTACAACCGAATAACAGTAGCAAGTATAAGTAGAGGAGTACAAGTATTGTAGAAAACAGCGTTAGGATCTTTTGTTATCGCTTATGGCTGTTTTTTCTGTTCTGTCAAAAAGGAGAAATAACCTATCCTTATTTAACATATAGTTACGTGTGGTGAATATTAACTGGAAGTATAGTTATTGGTTATAAATGTGAGTTATTTTATTGGCTAAATAATTTTTGATGTTCGTCCATATACGAAACTCGGATTAGTTAGTCTGGGGTCAATTAATGACGCCAGATAAATCGGATATATCAGATTATTGTGTTAAGCAGATATTCCAATCAGTATCACTGATTTAAACTTCATTTGTACGTCCCTTGCGTTGGAATAAATGCCTATTACGATATCGTAAGACACTTTCAGTGATTATTATCTGGCTGTTTGTTGAATTTCTTAAATAAAAAATTAATTAAAATTAAGAAGCCAGATTTCAATTTGTATGAGGTTTATATTGCATTTATATTTCATTTGTATTTAATTTATATATGAGATAAAACAATAAATTTGGAAAATAATGTAATTATTACATGGGTTAATATTTAAATACATTATGAGTTAGATATTAGTTAATTTGCTATTGTTATTTTAACAAAATAAATAATATTATATTGTGATTCTTGGTTAAATTGTTAAATGAAATATTGGCTTTATGAATTATAAATACAAATATTATATTTTTAGTATTATAAATGGAAATTTAAGGTAAAATTAAGTGTTATATTTTGTATATTTTAGATATTTACAAAATAAAAACTTTTTGTTTTTTATTGAAATATCATTATATATAATATTGCTTATTGGCAATTCTTATTTTTATTGTTATTGAAATATTTTATTCTTCACAAGAGTTATAATATACCCTATGGATTTCAAGATGCATCGCGACGGCAAGGGAGCGAGTCCCCGGGAGCATAGATAACTATGTGACCGGGGTGAGTGAGTGCAGCCAACAAAGAGGCAACTTGAAAGATGACGGGTATAGTTGATAAAGGAATATTAACATGAATGATTAATAAAGTAGGTAAATTAATTATATAAAAGCAAATTTCTATCATGTGTATAGAAATATGTTTTTTATTTTTAACTTTTTGGTGGTTTTTATTTTGATAAAAAATTTGATTGGTATTGGAAATATCATAAATTGCTTACTTTTAGGTATTGTATACCCTATGGATTTCAAGATGCATCGCGACGGCAAGGGAGTGAATCCCCGGGAGCATAGGTAACTATGTGACCGGGGTGAGCGAGTGCCGCCAACAAAGAGGCAACTTGAAAGATGACGGGTATAAATATTGATAATATAAATGTAGATCATTAATCTGTTTTTCTTATTTTGTTGTGAATAATTCTGAAAATTGCTCATCATTGAATGGAAATAGACCATATAATGTTTTACCCGAAATAGCTTTCTCGTTGAAAATAATAAGATGACTACTTTGAATTTGATGGTTTTATTTCAGGTTTAGAGACTTTACCTGTTGGAAAAATTGACGAGAATAAAGAAGTAACGTTGTTGATTATCAT
>NZ_JAJAFZ010000113.1:0-7587 GCF_025384895.1 Photorhabdus kayaii | reverse complement strand
GGTGAGAACCCGTACAGTTACGTGCCTAATCCGACGAACTGGATTGACCCGCTGGGGCTAAGTGGTTTCTTTACACCATCTATTTTTAACGCGCCTTCGGGAAGTACCCATACTGTTTACCAGCAAGCTATTGATTGGGATCTGCCTGTTAATACAAGAAATGGAATAAAAACAAATCTTGATTTAGCATTAGATGGTAAAAGTCCTTTTGTTGTTAAGGACGGTAAATATTCACAGATAAATTTACATCACTCCAAACAAAACGGATTAGGATCATTATTTGAGCTTTCGGCCGATACTCATCGGCAATATTATGGAACTAAAGCGCTTCATCCACATTTGCCAAATGCGCATCCAATTAACCCTGTTAATCGAGATCAATTTAATATAGATCGTGATGCATATTGGCGAAACAGAGCTGAAGCTGAATTGAAGATTAGAAAGCCTAGAAAATGTGGGATATAAACATGCTATCTGACAAAGTAAGAGAGTATCTTAAGAATCAAGGATGGTGGTACGAAGAGGTTACCACCGAATATCATAATACTTTGATTAACCTAAATATTAATCTGGATTCTGATTTTTCCCAGTTCTATTTACACGCCGAAGATGGACCAACATTTTACAGTAGAAATCGTGAAATTTATCAAATTTGTTGGTTCATAATTAACTCTAACTATATGTTAGATATAAAAAGAATGCATAAGTCTCTGAATCTACCTGAGGAATATATTCCTTTAGATAGTTTCGAGGGAGAATATGGTTTTTTTTATAATAGGAAAACGGGTGAAATATTAGAATTGAGTTTAGGACAAGCAATGAAAGATTTTTCTGATGGGAAATTAAAACCACAATGGAAAGATTTTAATTCTTTTATTGAATGGTTCTTTGAATTAACTGACTAATCACAACTATAAAAACAGGCCGGAAAGATCCTTGTGATCTTCCGGCCTTCTTATGATCTATCGTGGCGCATACCCACAGTAAGTCAGTGCCGACTGGAGCTTAGCGATCGCATCCTTAATTTGATACGCTTCCTCGTCATTCACCGCACAGGCGCGTATCTCCGCCCAGTTAAGCCGCTTAACCAGTTGGGCCAAGGCCAGCGCTTCAATGTGAGTTAACTGAATGTCCTGCAAATGTTCAATCGCTATCGTCATCTCATGCTCTCCCCTTAACCCGCAAAACCGGTTATCAGCGCCTGCATCTGCTGCTTAATCTCCCGCAGTTGGGCCTGTTGCCGCTGGTACTGCTGATGCTGTTGTTGCGTGGCTTCACTCTCTGGAATCAGCACCAGACAACCGTCCATCACCTTCACCGTAATCTGGCCGCCAGTATTAAATCCCGCCTGTCTGAGCCACTGGCCTTTAAGATGTATTGCCGGTGTGGCGTTGTTGACCTTATTCCCGTTCGGTACATAGCCCACCGTGTAATAACGTTCTGTTTTCACGGCTTTATTTACCGCCGCTTCTGCTTTAGAATGCGCCTTAGCCATAGTAACTACCTCTTTTAGTTGCTTGTGGTGAGCGGCGTTGGTGTGGTCTCAACACATCAGCGCCGCGCTATTTTTATCCCTCCGGTTCATCAACGGGCAGCAATGCAGACTCCATACGTTGCTTGGCAATCATGGCATCAATGATCTTGATAACTGTTTCCTGATCTTCCTGTGCCAGTTGCTCCAGAACCTGAAAACGCCTAAATAATCGAGAGTTAGCCAACGGTGAATCTTCAACAGGATTGCCTGTCAGCAGATAATCCACCGTGACCCCTAACACATCAGCCAGCTTAACCATCATCTCAGCGGGAGGTATGTTAAGTCCGCTCTCGTACTTGTTCAGTTGTTGAAAACGGATCTCAACTTTCCCAGCCAGTTCTTTCTGAGGCCATCCCTTCTGCTTACGTAGCGCCTTGAGACGTACCCCAAACTCTTTGCGGAGTTCAGCATTTTGCATAATCAAAAACTCTGTTTGCATAGTGACTCCGTTAGTGTAAGGGCTTGTCTGAATTAGGGGTTGCAAGTAACTCCTAAAAGGATTATAAATAAATCCAATTAAGAGTCAATTTAAATCTTGACAGGATTTAGGAGTCAACAACATGGCACGGATACCCGACGCAGAATTACAGCACCTGAAAGCCGCCGTCTCCTTAGTCGCCGTGGTGGAGCAACAGGGGCGACAGCTCTTTAAACGCGGCAAAGATTACGTGCTGCTGTGCCCGTTCCATCAGGAGAAAACCCCGTCAATGGTTATCTCACCGGCAAAAAATCTTTATCACTGTTTTGGCTGTGATGCCGGCGGCTCCGTGCTGGACTGGGTAATGAAAACCAAAGGCTTAAGTCTGCGCCGGGCCGTGGAACAGTTGCGCGGGATACTGGGAGATAACCCCTCGGTGGCCCCGCTGGTGCAACCGGATGAACCGGCCATGCTGGCCGATGATGACGCCGGACGGCAAGCGCTGCTCAGTCGGGTCGTCGGGTTCTACCATTATACGCTGCTGAATGCCCCCGAAGCCCTGGCTTATCTGGAAAAACGGCGGCTCAACCACCCGGAATTAGTCGCCCGGTTTAAACTGGGCTTTGCCAACCGCACGTTAGCCTATCGCCTGCCCATCAAGGCGGTGCAGGCCGGCGCACAGATCCGCGCCCGTCTTCGGGCCGTGGGGCTGATGCGCGACAGCGGGCACGAGCACTTTACCGGTTCGCTGGTCATACCGGTTATCGACCCGAACGGCCAGATCCGCGAGATATACGGGCGCAAAATCACCGACCGTTTACGTAAAGGAACGCCGCTGCATCTGTACCTGCCCGGCGCACATGGCGGGATATGGAATGAGTCGGCGCTGATCAGTTCAGGGACAGTCATCCTCTGTGAATCCCTGATCGACGCCCTGTCGTTCTGGGTGGCCGGTCACCGCCATGTCACTGCCGCCTATGGGGTGAACGGCTTCACCGATGAGATGCGGCAGGCGTTTCGGCGGCATGGCGTTAAGCAGATCTTGATCGCCTACGACAATGATCCGGCAGGCAATGAAGCGGCGGTGAAACTGGCCGCCGAACTGACTATCGCCGGCATCACCGTGTTCCGGGTGGTGTTCCCCGAGGGCATGGATGCCAACGGCTATCTGTGTCAGGTCGCTGAGCCGGAACGGGCCTTCGCGTTGTTGCTGGACAGTGCCGTGCCGATGCAGGAGGCGGCAGAGATACAGGCCACCACCGCCACAGAGCGGGCCGCACTGGCTGAACATCAGCCGGTTCCGGTGCCGGAAACGGTCAGCACCTTAGCCGCCAGGATAGCCGCGTTGCCGTCGATGCCCAATGTGGTCTGGGAAACCGGCGCTAACGGCGAGATATCCCTCACGCTGGGCACACAACAGTGGGGTATCCGGGGCCTGTCACAGGTGAAAGCCGGGGCGGCAGTGATGAAAGTGAATGTTCAGGTGGTTGATACCGACAGCGGCGTGATGTTCGCCGACAGCGTGGACATGATGAGCGCCCGCAGCCGGGGCGGTTATGCGCGACTGGCCGCCACCGAACTGGGGCTGGCCGAAGGTGACCTGAGGCGTTCACTGGGGCAGGTGTTGCTGGTACTGGAACAGTGTCAACAGGCCGGTGTCAGTGAGCAAACTGAAACCCAGCCGGTTCCCGAACTGAGCGAGGACCAGCGGGCCGCCGCGCTGGCGCTGCTGCAAGACCCGCAACTGAGCGAGCGCATCACCGCTGATTTAGCCGCCTGTGGCGTGGTGGGCGAATCCACTAACCTGCTGGCCGGTTACTTAGCCGCCGTCAGCCGCAAGCTGGACCGTCCGCTGGCCGTGCTGATACAGAGCAGCAGCGCTGCCGGGAAAAGCTCACTGATGGATGCGGTCCTCAATCTGATACCGGAAGAAGAACGCCTGCAATACAGCGCCATGACCGGCCAGAGTCTGTTCTATCTGGGGGAAACCAATCTCCAGCATAAAATCTTAGCCATTGCCGAAGAGGAAGGCGTCAGGCAGGCCGCCTATGCGCTCAAACTGTTGCAAAGCGACGGCGAACTGACCATTGCCAGCACCGGTAAAGATGACGCCAGCGGGAATCTGGTGACCAAACAGTACAGGGTGAAAGGGCCGGTGATGCTGATGCTCACCACCACCGCGATAGATGTCGATGAAGAGCTGTTAAACCGCTGTCTGGTGCTGACGGTAAACGAATCGCGGGAGCAGACCGAAGCTATCCACGCCTTGCAGCGCCATAAGCAAACCCTCGAAGGCTTACTGGCGGAGAATGAAAAGGCGTATATCACCGAACTGCATCAAAACGCCCAGCGGCTGTTACGCCCGCTCAATGTGGTTAACCCTTATGCCTCACAGTTAACGTTCATGAGCGATAAAACCCGCACCCGGCGCGACCACATGAAATATCTTACCCTGATACAAAGTATCGCCCTGCTGCATCAGCACCAGCGCGAGGTGAAGACCGCGGAACACCGGGGCAAACGGCTTGAATATATCGAGGTGACCAAAGACGATATTAGCTTAGCAAACCGGCTGGCCCACGAGATATTAGGCCGCACGCTGGATGAAATGTCGCCCCAGACCCGAAAACTGTTACTGCTGATACAAGCGATGGTGAAAGAGACGGCGACAGCGCAGCAACGCCCGGTGAACGCGGTCCGCTTTACCCGCCGCGATATCCGCCATTACACCCAGTGGAGCGATAACCAGTTAAAAGTCCACTGTCAGCGACTGGCCGACATGGAATATCTGTTAGTCCACGGCGGCAGTCGCGGCCATCTGTTGCAGTATGAACTGCTGTGGAACGGTGACAGCGCAGAAGAAGCCCACCTGTGCGGCCTGATTGACCTGACAGCGCCGGAAAAACCGGTAAACCCCTGAATATGACTCACGCAAGTTGGACTGACTGAACCGCAAGTTGCCCCTAAGTTGGGGTCAAGTTGGGTCCAAGTTGGAGGTCGGAAAACCGACTTCAGGCCGCAGCAATACTGGGCGGAATGGCTCGCAAGTTGGGGAAGGTTGAAAAACACTGTTCCGGCAATAATAAGAAAAAGTCGTCGTATCGTACTGCCAGTTCATCATCGAACCCGAAAACCCGGAATACGACCGACGCAAGTTGGACTGATTGAACCGCAAGTTGCCCTTAAGTTGGGGTCAAGTTGGGCCCAAGTTGGAGGCCGGGAAATGGACGCCAGACCGCAGCAATACCGGGCTGAGCGGTCCGCAAGTTGGGGCAGACAGAAAAGGACTGTTCCGGCCACTTAAGAATCAAGCCATCGTACCGTAGTGATGTATCACACACTGATAACACTAACCGCTGTTCTCTACAGGAAATCCCATCATGTCATCACCCGTTAAACATCAATCCAACCCCCGCCCGCTGACCCTGCGCCAGCATCTGGACGCGTATCTGGATAACCTGCTGTTGCAGGGGGCGAGTCAAAAGAGCCAGTCCGCCCGTCATGAACGGCTGTCACCGTTCGTCAACTGGTGTGAGGAACAGGGCGTAATATCCGCGGCTCAGGTCACCGAACCGTTACTGGAAAACTGGCAGCAGCATCTGGCCCGGTACCGCAAAGCCAACGGTCAGCTCTATACGCCGGACAGTCAGCGCCGACGCCTGCGCGCCTTACGCCTGTGGTTCGACTGGTTGCAGCAACAGCACGCTATCCCGACCAGCCCGGCAGCAACACTGGCCTCGCCAGACAGAAAAAAACGTCCCTCGGTGACGGAGACCCACGGTCAACCCGACGCCATACCGGCCCGCTTCGCCACTTTACGCCAGCATCTGGCGGCCTGGCTGGAAGCCGTACAGGGACAGGGGTTAAGTGAACGGACACAGGAAGCCTATGAAGAGCGGCTGTTGCCGTTCGTCACCTGGTGCGAAGCACGCGGAGTGATGACGGCACCGCAGGTCAGCCTGCCGTTGCTGGAAAGCTATCAGCGCTGGCTGAGAAGTTCCCGTAAAGCCGACGGTCAGCCCTACAGCCCGGGCAGTCAGCGGGACCGCCTGAGTGTCTTGCGTCAGTGGTTCCGCTGGCTGCTGCAACGTCACCATATCCTGTATAACCCGACGGATAACATGGTGTTGCCAAGAGAAGAAAAACGGCTGCCGGCACAAGTGATGAATGAAGACGAAACCCACACGGTATTAGCCGCCGCCAATATCGACACACTCACGGGCCTGAGAAACCGGGCTATCCTTGAAGTACTGTGGAGTACCGGTATCCGGCGGATGGAAGTGGCGAACCTGCTGTTAAGCGAGGTGGACTTCGGGCGCGGCGTGGTGCTGGTCAGACAGGGTAAAGGCGGTAAAGACCGGGTGGTGCCCATCGGCGAACAGGCGCTGCACTGGTTAAGTCGCTGGCTCAGTGTCCGGCCCGAGTTAACGCGGCGGGGTGACAGCGGTCACCTGTTTATCACCAAGAAAGGCGGGGGACTGGCCAGAGGCACGTTAACCCAGATAGCCGCTGACAGCATCCGCAAACAGGCGCAACTGGCTAAACCCGGAGCCTGTCATCTGTTCCGTCACTCAATGGCAACCCAGATGCTGGAGAACGGCGCGGACACCCGGCATATCCAGGCGATACTGGGGCATGAGAAGCTGGAAACCACGCAAATCTATACGCGGGTCGCTATCGGTCACTTAAAAGAAGTCCATGAGCAAACCCACCCGGCAGAGCGGAAGTCAAAACAGGCAACGCCGCCAGACGATAAGCCGGGCGATAGCGACAAGCCGGACAGCCCGAAGCCGGTCTGAACGCGCTGTGTTGCCGGACAGTCTTTAAGGTTAGCCGGTTCCCTGTGAGCGCGTGGGGTGCAGTGAAAGGCAGACTGCGCGCGTCCCTGCGCACAGACTGCCTGCCTAACTTCGGCGTACCGGCGGTAAATGGTGCCCGCCCGGCGTTAAACCGCCGCGTCCTCTGTCAGCACCGCTGCCGGTCAGCCCCCAATGAACATAATGTGGCATTACGCGAAAGCGGGCCTGAACAGCCCGCCAACGCGCAACGGCACATTATGTCGGCACCGCCCACCAATGGGCGCTGCGCGGTTACCTTGGCCCCGGTGCGCGGCTGGCCGCCGGGTTGAGCTTCTCAGAGCAGTGTGGCGCACCGGGTTCGCCCGCTCAGCCGCTGCTGTCAGCCCCAGAGCCAAAACCGGCCGCCGCAGTCGCCGCCGTCCGTGGCGGCTCCGGTGTCAAAATCCGCCTTAAGCCGTTGTCGGTCAGTCCGTCAAGGTCAACCGCCCTGAAGGCAGGCCAGCAAGCTGGCCGCAGTTTATTGCCCCCGCCCCAACCCCGCTGCACTGGCTGCGCGCGGCTCGCACTGCGCTGCGCTTCGTTGCTCGTCCCCGTGCTCGCCATCTTCGCCCCGTGCAGCCCCCAGGGGCTTCCCTGCTGAACAGCGTCACCTGCGGGCCTCGCCGGCCCGCACCCGGCCAACCCGCGTCAGCGGCGCTGACGTCGGGGGAAAAATGCGCTAACATCGGGAAAGTGCCCGTCGGGGCCAGTTGGCATGTTCTTTAACAGGGCGGGAAAAAGCGGTGGAGAAAAAGGCTGCTAAATCAGGGGGAAAGGTCCGCTAAACTGTATGATGG
>NZ_JAJAFZ010000112.1:0-7675 GCF_025384895.1 Photorhabdus kayaii | reverse complement strand
TAATAATGTAATTAATAATCAATCTCATTTTAGCAAAGAAGATAAAATAAAGTCGTGAAATAATAATAACAATTATCCGATATTTATTGCATATTTTTACTGGTTATTACAGATTATTACAATTTGTAACAAATTAAGAATTAAAAATAGTAACAATTATAATTGGTTACGAAATGTCATTAAGGATTTCCTGAATTTTGTTTATTTTTATTTAATTTTGTCTTGTTTAACTTCTGTTGAGGTTGTACCTCTTATTATCTATACAAGATTAATTTTTTCTTTGTTGGATGTTTTCTACGGTAATTCTTTCGTTAGCGTGAGTATAGTTTGAGGTTATTTTGCATCGGTTGTTTTGTTAAGCCATTCGTCAATTGAGATGCCATTATTCATCCCCCTCATATTTGCTGTTTGTCTAATTGTCTGATTCGTAACTATCTGATAAAGCGTGTTATTTCATAAAAATATCATGCCGTGACACATGATATTTTTATTCTGTTTTTGGTAGTAAGGAGCCATCAATGACTGCAAGTTTTCAAAATGAAGTCTCTAAGTCGCGTTGCGTATTAATATTAAATTGGATTTACATACTGGCGGTGCACGGAAAAAGGTTGAGCTACCGTTGAAATTGCTGGTCATGGGGAATTACAACAACAAGCGCGTTGGGAGGCACTGACCAACAACTGTATTGCGCATCTGGGGCTGATTCATCCCTGGGATTTCCTTGAGGAGGATCTATGAATAAAGAGATTTCAATTGATGACCTGATGCTTGACATTGGAATGTTAGTCATTGCGCTAAAAAGCGGTGATAAATCGGTGCACGGTGAGGCGTTATATCAAAAAGGGGTGGAGTTGATAGAAGAGGCACGACAGCAATTAAGTGCAAGTGGTATCAGCGAAGAGCACATGGCTCACATCATCTATGCCTTGTGTGCGTTGCTGGATGAAACCATATTCAGACACCCTGAGCGGGATAATGGCTATGAAACTTGGTCGAAAACGCCGTTGCAGACACTATTTTGCAATAGCAACCATGCTGGAGAACGGCTGTTTGAACGTATACGTCAAGTGTTGAATCAACCACAACCCTCTCTGCTGGTATTAGCGGGTTTCCAGCGTGTATTGGCATTGGGCTTTCAGGGGGGTGACTTGGAAAAAATTTCTCAGGAACGTCAGTCATTACTGGATATCTTGACTGATCGTGCCGGGGTGATGGTGGTGCAACCTCATCAGATGATACGCGTCAATGCAGACCGTCATCAGGGCCAATGTTGGCGTGCATGCTCTCCGTGGTTTTGGGGATGCTTGGCCATAGCCGGAGTAACTTTGGTGTGGTGCGGTCTGCGTCTCTATCTTCAGCAATATTTGTCTGTTGGGTAAGGCTAAGGAGAGCAAATTGAGTTGCGTATTAAAACGAGCGTTGTGGCTTTTAGCTGGTGTTCTGGCGGCGCTGTTATGCCTATTTTTCCTCCCGTTAGGGAATGTGTCAGTTGCATTGTGGTTGGCTGCGATCTTGATGGTAACGTTGATTGCCTGGTGGTGGGTGGGACGTACCACACTTGAAATATCCCATCAGGCCAGTATTTGCCGTTTGATGGCGGCATTACCTGCTGCTTCGTGGCGCCAGTCTGTGGTGCTAACCTGCGGAGATAGCGTGGCAACCCTGTTTGCGGAAGAATCGGTACGCTTCACGCCACAGGGCTGTTTTATCTGTGTGCCGAAACAAAGTGAGATGAGCATGCTGGTAGAAGCGATTATTGCAGCCAGACCTGATTGGTGTAGGCAGATCAGCGTGTTATTAACACTCTTTCCTGAACAGCAATGGGATCACGCGGTGATGGCGGCAAAGATCAGGGAACTTCGCTATCAGGTTGATCGTGTTACTCAACTGACCGCTTGTCATACACCAGTATTGATCGCCAGCTATCTTGATGGCGATATCAGCCCGTGGTTCGAGCTACAGGCAGATAGCTCGACAATGACGGTATGGGGAGAAAAACACGCTGCTGTTGAGATGAATATCTGGTTGACCGAAGGAGATGCACAGCAACGCGTCACACGTTTACAACAAGCGATTGTGGCGGCGGCATGGCAACGTTGGATGGTAGAAAACATCTTGAACGAATGTCAATCCCTGGAGCTGGTCAGTCGGCCTTGTTACCCGATAGCAATGGCGCTGACGTTTTTGCCACAAACGCCACAGGCAGACAGCTTATGGACGAAATGGCTGATCAACCGTACCACTTTACCCCGCATTAGCCACAGTATTGCTGAGGCGGTGAATGTATCGCCATTTCCCAATGCTATGTTACGCCTGTTGCCACATCATGTTGGTCATACACCGTACCGGCGAGCGGTCATCTGGGGCATCGGCCTACTGAGCGGGTTTGTTTGTCTGGCGTTGGCCTCCAGTGTCTGGAACAACTTGCACCTGTTACGCCAGATACGCAGTGATTTACAGCATTATCGGGTAGTTGACGTGAAAGATAGCGACGCAAAAATGCAGGCTTACCATCAACTTAAGCTTGATGCGACGTTGCTGGAAAAATATCAACGTGATGGCGAGCTGGTGCGTTTAGGGTTAGGGCTTTATTTAGGTGATCGCCTTTATACGCCATTGATGGCTGTGATCAACCATGCGGTGTTACCGGTATCTTCGCCTGCTGTACCGGAGAGTGGCAAGCCGTTGCCACAGACATTGAACCTGAGCAGCATGTCACTGTTTGACGTTGGACAGTCACGTCTTAAGCCAGAAGCGGGCAAAGTGCTGGTGAACGCATTGATCGAGATTAAAGCTAAACCGGGCTGGATGGTGGTGATAACAGGTCATACTGATTCAACCGGTGATGCCGCAAAAAACCGCGTACTGTCGCTGGCGCGGGCAAAAGCAGTACGAAATTGGATATTACAAACCAGTGATGTATCGCCGATTTGCTTTGTCGTAAAAGGTGAAGGTGCAACGCGGCCGATCGCTACCAACACAACCGCAGCGGGGCGTGCTGTCAATCGTAGGGTTGAAATCAGTCTGATACCGCCGAGGGTGGGTGCCATACGCGGGTATGGCAACTCTTTTAAGTAACTCTTTTCATTCAGCGGATGAAGTGTTTGTTAAACGTAAAACTGGCCGGGATATAACCTCGTCAGACAGATAAATTTTTACCTGAGAATGGGGGCATTTCAAACAACAAGCGACGGGTAAGCATTCGTTAAGCGATAGCTATGGCGAAACACTGCTCGTTTGTTGAATGCCGCCTAACCTCTCAATGACAACTAGGACTTTAATATGGATACCGTATTTACTGCACTATTGCGCCGCTTAAACTCCTATTGCGCACGGGCATTGGAAGCTGCCGCTGCATTTTGCCAGACACGGGCACATGCTGAAATCACGGTGGAACACTGGTTACTCAAGCTGCTTGAGGGCGGCGAAGGCGATATTACGGTGATTGCTCGACGTTATGAGTGGGATATGGATGCGTTATGGCAGTCGTTGCTGACTACAATTAACCGTTTGCCACATAGCATCAATCAACGCCCGTGGTTATCAAGCGACCTGTGTAGTTTGTTACAGGTTGCTTGGTGTGTTGCTTCTCTGGAAGAGGGTAATGAATCTATTCGCTCGGTGCATCTTTTGCAGGTGCTGCGCGGCCAACCGGCTTGGTTGCGTATTCATCATACCTGGCCGTTACTCAACTTGAATGTGACGCAACTACAACGTTTGCGCCCGTTGCTGGATCAACAATCGGACGAGCGCCCGGAGATACAGATAGCGGCGTGCCTGACGGCGGATGGATCAATCACTGAAATTGAGGATAGCGACACAGATAAATATGCGCTTAATCCTCAATTAGTGTTTGTGCATATAAAAGATCAGCAGCGCGATGACAAAGTTCTGTAAATATAGCTATTTCATCTTTGGACATATTAGACTCCACAATATCAGCCATATTGTGCCTATTTGATGCAACTCGCTGCAAAAACATTAGTCCCTTTGGGCTCAATTTAGTGACCATCTCGCGTTTATCGTTTTCCCCTGTTTCTTGTTTAATAAATTCGTTATCTTTTAGTAACCTCAGAATCTTAGACATTTTAGAGCGAGTAAAGCCGAGTTTTTCACTAATTTCAGTAGGATTCATCGGTTGATATTGCTGAAGTAAATATAAAGTATCATATTCTGCCCATGAAATACCCTCTGGGTTTGTAATGGTTCTTCTCGCAACAAGGACACACTGAAGCCTGCTCAATGCATCTTCAAAAGGTGTTACAGTAGTATCACTAGTATCTTGATTATCTGTTATCATGTGGGTTCTTTTATAACCTGAGTATTGAATAAGAAATCGAATTAACTGCCTGCCCCATAATAAAAATTTATAAAGAAAAGTAATTTTTATAGAACAGGCTTATAACTATCTACTTAATTTACGATTAAGAACAGCCAAAATTAAGAGAAAATGGCTGCTCGGTTAAGAACATCCTCATAGTCATGTAATTCTTTAATCCTACCGTTGTTCAATTTAAACACATTAATATATAAACAATAAAAATCTTTTTTATCTGGCAAGGTCTTACCATTTAGTCGATATTCAACGATAAAAGTATCAGGATTATCTGTAGAGTACAGTTCTACATCCTGAACAGAAGTAAAAATCAGAGGTGCCTGACCAAAACTTGCTGAATAATGCTCAAGTATCTGTGACTGGCTCTCAATGGTATCGCGACTGGTACGGAATGGTAACCTCAGAATGCCATCGTCACAAAATAGAGCAGCAAGTTTTGTTGGTGACTTTTCCAAAACTGCTTCTATATAGTTATCGAACACAACTTTAAACATCATTTCTCCTTAGTGTCTTATATGTTGTTTACTTTCAGTGTCATACGACTGTATGATTTCTTTATTCATAAAATAAGAAATTAGTTTTGAGAAAGTTTTTACATTAATATCTGGAAAATCGAGGCCTAAGACTTTAATGGCTTCGTGTGTACTTCGGTTGTTATAGATACTATTACCAATATTTAAAGCATTTTCTTTAAAAAGGTGGATCAGTGACCCTAGAGCCACGTCATCGCCATTGACAACCATCTGTTCGAGTTTTTCTAACCATGCTGATTCAGAAACCGTTGTGATGTCATACTCTGTTCGTGTAATAGCCAGATATGCTGGGGTAAAATCCGTGCCTTTCGGATGAAATAAATGGAAGTTTTGATGCTCATGTATCCTATTCGAGGCTGATAATGCCACAATGGCCTGACTGACGAAATCAACCGGCAATAGATCAGTAGTTAGCAATTCAGGGTATGGTGCCATTCCCATTTGGATAAAGCTTTTAATTTGTAGCCATAGAAAATCATCTTCTTGACATGCACCGGTCACACTGTCACCTGATATACGCCCTATCCGATAAATATTGATATCAATTCCTTGAGATCTGGCCTGCTGTACATACTGCTCAGCCACCCATTTACTTTGAGTATAACCGATAGATAGTGAGTTCGGATAGTCAGGGAAACTATCTTCTGTTATTGGCTGTTTGGGATAGTCCGGCGCAAAGACGGCAATAGTAGAAATATATTCCAGCTTCTTGTGTTCATGATGACAACAAAAATTAATGACTTCCACGATACCATCGACATTTGCTCCCTTAACAGAACTGTATGGAAGAACAAAGTTAATATGAGCAGCTGCGTGATATACTTTAGATACTCTTTCCGATAATGATTGATATTCAGCCTCTGTTAGATCAAACTTTGCTTTGGAAATATCCCCCACCACAATTTCAACACGTGAAAAATCAATGTCATGATCGATGCCATAGCAGTGAGCATTTTTTATTATACGTCTCAATCCAGCACTATTATCTTTGGCCCTGATTAAACAAATGACTCTACCCGTAATTTGTTGCTGTAAAGCCCGAAGCAGATAGATACCTAAAAAACCAGTAGCACCTGTGAGTAATACATCACCACTCATCGATGGATTTAATTGGCGCGTATACGTCCAATCATGCTGGATGAAAGCATCGTTAATAAATGTATTCTTTATTTCATCATCTGATTTTTTGTCGTTATTCAGATATATATCAACTGAAGTTGCCATATCACGTAAAGTAGCAGTATTAAATAGTAATTTAAGCGGAAAATCGACATTAAATTTCCTACGTAGTAAATATACTAACTGTGTTGCTAACAACGAATGCCCTCCAATATTGAAGAAATTATCTCCTGGGTTAATCGCTCGATTAGGAAAAACTTTTTGCCAGAGTAATTTTACTGTTTGTTCGGTTGAAGTCAGAACCTCTTCAATGTCGTTTTTTTCAACATCATCCGACATTTTAGTTATTTCAATGTGATGCAGTGCTTTTCGATCAATTTTACCACTGGGAGTAGTTGGAAGATCCGGCAAAAATATGAACTCATTTGGAACCATATAATCTGGTAGATAGCTGCGTAACCTAGTTAACAATTCAATGCGTTCTAATGGTTCAGTTGTGATTATGAAAGCCACCAGCATTTTGTTACCTGCTGATATTTCCTTTCCAATGACTGCGGATACTTTTACACCGTCCAATGAATTGATAACTGCTTCTATTCCTGATGGTTCAATGCGGAATCCTCGGATTTTTAACTGGTTATCCAAACGACCAAGATATGTAAATGAGTTATCGGATTTTAGTTTTATTAGATCACCAGATTTATAAGCATGTTGGCTCAGTGTACCTGGCCAGTTTCCGGTTAAAAATCGTGCTTGAGTTTCATGATCTTTGTTGTGATAACCTGGAGAAAGAAAATCACTGATAATCCAAAGTTCACCTGCGACACCAGCTGGAACTATACGTTTGTGTTCATCTAATATAAGCATTGTAAATCCGGGTAGTGGATACCCTATTGATGCGCTGTCTCCCCACGAAGATATATCTGCCAGCATGACATAAGCAGAACAAACATGACTCTCTGAAGGACCATAAAGGTTAATCAGTCTTCGGTTGGTATTAAACATATGTTTAATATCAGAAGTAAGAACCAGCTGTTCACCTGTTGAGTAAACTTCATCAAGCATTGATAGTTGAGCTTTATTCGTGGCTGTTAATTGAGCCAAATGTTGAAGTGCCACATAGGGAAAATATGCTCGGCGGATCTCGTTTAACTCAATGATACTTTGTAAATGATGTAGATCCTTACGTTCCTCTTCATCTGCAATATATAATTTTCCTCCAGTACATAAAGTGCCAAATATTTCCTGTACAGAAACATCAAAAGATAAAGACATATAATGAAGTGTGCAATCACCTTCAACGCAAATAGTGATCTCTTTTTGCCATGTAAGAAGATTGGACAGTGTCTTATTTAGTAAACGCACTCCTTTGGGTTGTCCTGTTGAACCGGAAGTGTAGATGACATATAACTCATCTTCTGGCTTCCGTTGCACTGATTGCCAGTTAACATCCCGTATAAATACCGTTTCATCTAATAACACAATTTTATGGATGGTCGCAGATAATGTTGTGACAAACTCACTGGTGGTTATGATACAATCCACCGCTGCGTCCCAGAGCATATATTCAACACGTTCTTGGGGATAATTGGGGTCAATGGGAACATAAGATGCACCTGTTTTCAAAACGGCCAGCAAAGCGGCAATAGAATCTTCATTTCGGTTTAGCAATAAACCTACTCGTGAA
>NZ_JAJAFZ010000111.1:0-8074 GCF_025384895.1 Photorhabdus kayaii | reverse complement strand
ATGATGGCCTATCACTAGGTTCACACCACATTGTGATAATCGTTTTGATATTTCCTTTTCGTATCTTGTAATAATGTCTTTACGAGTATGATCGCCCCAGTGCATCGCTGCAATAATAAAATCAGCTTGGCTACGGATATTGCCAACTAAGCATGAAAAATGCGCCCAATCATCTTCATTGATGACAGTCATAATATCGGGTAACGCTCCGGGAACCACAGCGCCGGAAAAAGGGGGACTGTAATAATCTCTTGAACGTAACGCTGCAACGCCTCCCTGAAAACTACCGGCTTCAGTTCCGGCATAGTAAATGCCCGTTACGCCGAAAACAGCCACCCTGATCCCTCTACATTCAATTAAAGCAGGTTTCCAAGCTTGCTGAAATGTCAGACCGGCCCCGGTGGTTTGCACTCCTACAGAATGTAATGCTTTCAAGGTGTCAGTCAGACCCTGCAATCCAGAATCCATGGCATGATTATTCGCAAGGGAAAGCACATCGAACAATGCCACGCCTTTGGCGTTTTTTACTGATGATATCGTCATCCCTCGCCGTCCGGGAATTGGCTCAGGTCTGTCAGTCAGTACACCTTCATAGTTACCGATAACGATATCGGCATTCTCAACTAAAGACGTCATGTGACTGAAAGCAGAAGCGGGATCTTCACGATTAATGAGCACATCCCCAAATGAAGCAATAGTAATACTCGACATAAATTTCTATCCTTCTGACTAACGCTGGTCGTTGCTCAAAGCCTTTTCTGCATAAAAATACGGGCATTTCCATCCGGTAAAGAGGACACCTCACCAAAAATGCTGTAACCATGCTTCAGATAAAAGTCAGGTGCCTGAATCGCCATGGTAAACAGCACCGCCATATGACATCCACGTAGAGTTGCTTTTTTTTCGGCCCGTTTCAGCAATGTACTTCCCAGTCCCTGCCGACGCAGTTCTTCCGGAAGAAAGAAATAACTAATGAAAAGCACACCCAGAGAGGTACGACCCACCAAGCCACCAACGACTTCACCTTGCTGGTCATAGACATAGAAATCCAGCGGCTGGTTGTCAGAAATATTGGTTTGTTCCACATTCCATATATCAAGTAACTGACTGATTTTTCCCCGGCTTTCAACATCACCCTGATCGGAACTTTTGATGGAGTGCCCGGAGTCCAGAATATCTCGATTCATGCATTGATCCTGATTGACCGGGCCGATATATCGGCCCGGTTGGTTATATTAAGTTGCCGTACTCACCAAACGCGTTTCCAGAAATAACTGCTCATAATCACGACCGCGAGCTGTTAGTGCAGGTACCACAGGTCTGCCATCGGATAATTCGATCCAGAGCCTTAATAAATGGCGCTGGTTGAGTGCATCATCCTGAAACTCCGTGCGGGAATGCAGCGTGGTATAGTTGTTGAGAAAAAGGATTTCGCCAGGCTCAAGCATAAATTCGAGTCTGAACTCTGGGCGGTTACATATTTCATAAAATGCGTGAAGCCCAGCATCAAGTGCGTCAGGGAGAGCTAGTCCCTGAAGTTTTGCTGCTGCTCGCATATAAGCACCGAGACACATAGAGCTCACCCTACTTGACATTTTTGAGAAAATCGGAATTTTGTATGACGTGTAGGGAAGTTTACTCGAAGAGCGTTCAGCTGTAGCGTAATAATATCCTTCAAAAAGGTCGTCAAGTAGTTCTGGTTTTTCCCTTAGCATTTGGTTATAGATGGCTAGGCCACTTACGATTTGAGTCAATCCCCCTGAAGCAGCCCCCCTCAAACACATAAGCCCAACAACTTCAAAGGCATCCGAATGAAATCCAAGCTCCCGATTAGACATATAGCCTCGATTATTCGGATTATTTTTCTCATTCCTTACATGACCTATCCTGTGACCCTGTGAGTTTTGTACGACTGGACGTCCAAGACCTGTTCCAATTCCCCAGAATAGATGATGCAAGGCTGAGTCAGTAAACATTTCTCGCGGAATACCTGACACTACCACAACCCCGCGTCCTTCAGTCAATCGCTGATGAATGCTCTCCTGTAAGATAGTTATTTCCTCAAAGCTAAAATCTGACGTATTAAACGCTTCGCTGGGTCTGTCTTCCATAGCGGATAAGTGATACCTGAATGCTTCGATTTGTTCATCTGAAACAGGCAATAGCACGTCTTTCTTGCTTTCCAACTGCGCTGAGCACCATACTGCCGGATCGTCATCAATAATCTGATATGATTCGTTCATGTTGGTGTCCTCAATATGCACAAAGTTCACAATCTGGATGTTGCGGTTTATCCGCAACATTCGTTTGTAAAGTTGTGAATGAGATGGTTACCAGTTTCCCTGCTGAAATCATTGGCCATCCAACAAGTTTCCTGATGATATCCGCAGACATCATCCCTCCGACAATCATTGCCGAATAACTGAAAGCCGAAGTCGCAGGGATTAAATCATGTTCTTCTCGCCAGGCGCGCATGGAGTAATGGTCAGGCTCCTGAGTCCGTGACCACTTTTCGTCGCAGCGGAAACAACCGCTCTGGTCAGGGAATTTTGTCCAGAACATACCCATTCCGGCAGAAACGCTATTGAAAACACCCGGAACTCCCATGGCAAAACAGGCGTCACTGGTCCAGCGGTCAGCCGCGATAACTGGTCGGTCAATTGCAGCTACGACGATATCGGGTTTGAATTGAGAAATTAATTCCTTAACAACATCTGAACCGGTTATACGCTTGAATACTGTATTTACCGTGACGTCCGGATTGATCTTATTAAGACGAGATTTTAACCCTTCGACTTTCCGCATCCCTATGTCATCAACGGTATAAAGCTGCCTGTTGAGGTTACTAAGTTCAATATCATCGAAATCAACGACAGTGATGGTACCGCAGCCAGTCATTGCCAGAGCCGTTGCCGTGCAGCTTCCAAGCCCCCCACATCCCAACAGTAGCACATGCCCTTTGAAAAGTTTCTGCTGATACTCAGCGGGTGAAATGTCATTGTCACTTAACGCAGCAAATCCATTGAGATTTCGGGAATAACGCTCTCTTTGATCGGCACAGAGAGCCTGATAATCGAAATATTTCTCATCCTGAACGAGGTTGTGAGACTGAAGTTCCTCGATCAATTTTGTTAACGCCGACTCTTCAACGTCATGACCGTTTTGCTTCAGTACTTCAAGGAGACCATTGCTGTTCAATTTTCCTTGCATGTGGTTAAGCGCAACTATTTTCCAGCCATCGGGATCTGGAATTATTTTGCTTGCTTCACCCTGACGGGTACCGGAATGTATTGCAATGACATTACTGCTAATCGGAACAGCAACAACCGTTGGCTGAAGCCGTGGATTATTAAGTGAAATGGAACTCGCCATAGCTATGCCTCTTTAATTTTCACTACCGGCAAAAGAATTCCCCGGCGTCCTACATTCATGACCGGATCAAAACTGGCACGTGCCTGAAAACCAGCAAACCGGCCACCATATACATAGGTATCCACACCTGACCACATTGAATCTGTAATGCCGATATCAGGATGAACTGCGGAAATCACACGCCCGCGAATGTATCGTTGAATGACCCATGTTTCGTCGCTTTGCGCTGCAAGACGTAAGGTCGCTTCCCATTCCTGAGCGGCGGTAAACGGACCGACCAACAGACCTTCTCCTCTTGTTGCATTAGAAGGTTTGAGCACAAGAGTCCCTCGTTCTTGAATTGCCCAGTCAACTAGATCGATTTGCTCTCCCTGAGGGGATGTTGTTTGGCACGCGCGGAGGATGCGTGTCCAGGGAATATGTTTAAGACAAAAAGCCTTTTCCTCTTCGGGCAGGAAAAAGAGCATTTGCGGATCACTTAGGACAGCCATTATAGCTTTATCTGCGAGCGGCCATTGGCAGATGAGAGGATTGATGAAAGTGACTTCTCCATGAAATGTTGCAGTAAGGTATTCTTCAACTTCGGGTTCATCGATCAAGTCGCGCAAATCGAGTTTATTATAGGCCAAATCAATAACACGACCCTGCGGATCTATTACCTTGTTGTTATGTCGACGTAACAGAGACGCATCAATTTCCTCGGTAGGAACCCCCAGACGATTGAAACCATTTACCATCCAAGTTACCTCATTTCCGAACCGGCCTTTATAAGTGACAATGGCTGCTCTTCTGGCTGGCTCTCCGGTACGTTCGCGATGAGTTTCCAGTAATGTCTCAAGAAATAAATCCGGTTTTTGGACAAAGGGCTGAAAATCGGCGCTGGCTTCAATACCGTTCAGTAAAGGATTTGACACCTCTGACCACAATGCACCTGCAATCCCATTTTGGATCACTCCCCCGGGGCAATCGGTATTAGTTTCCAAGATCTGATAAGTTCCATCTTCACTGAAAAGACCATCCAAGCGGAAAATTCTGGTCAAAGGGGTATGATTTGGCAAATTAAATAAATAATGTTCGCTTTTCTTATAAGCCGGAAAATATTCACGTATCGAGACATTTTCCACCCATGCATGAGCAAATTTTTCAAATATTTCTGTAAAACGCTCACCGATGCTGGCGAGTTGCCGAATTAGGTTATCAGACAAAATAAGAGGACGAATTGAAACCGGATAGTTTTTTCCCTCAAAATTTAGTCCTCCATCAACGAGTTTCTGGCTTAGACTTTTCTGCGCTTCTAATAAAGAAGATTTTTCATTTTCGTCAAGACTAAGTAATTTTTTTTCAATCAAGATTTCGTCTTGATAAAACAGAGTGTCATGAGGTGTTAATGATGAAGTGTCTGTTTTATTCTCCACACCTAACTGAACGGAAACTTGTTTTAGGGATTTTTCAAGTAATAATAATCCATGCTCAAGGACATTGATTTCGATAGTCAGCGGGGGAAGTAATTTGATGACCTGTCCCAGCGGACCACATGTTTCTATAATGAGTCCTAACTCAGTGGCTTGGTTTCTGACATTTTCTGCTGCCTGCGAAGAAAAGAGTTCTAAGCCCCACAACATTCCTTTTCCCCGAATTGTTCTGATCAATTGGGGGTATCGTTGATGCAAACCTAGCAGATATTTATGCACGATTTCCGATTTATCTTTAAGACTTCGCAAGAAATGTGAATCATGCCAGTAATCAAGAGCATATGTGGCACCAATAAATGCAAGGTTATTACCACGGAAAGTTCCGTTATGTTCTCCAGGCTGCCATATATCCAGTTCCGGTTTCATTAAAACAAGAGACATAGGGAGTCCATATCCTGAAACAGACTTTGCAAGGCAGATGATATCCGGTTTTATCCCAGTGTCTTCGAAGCTGAAGAAAGTTCCTGTACGACCACAACCAGCCTGAATATCATCAACAATAAGTAGGATATTGTTTGCAGCTGCGATCTCTGCTACACCCCGTAACCATTCTACACTCGCCACATTGACTCCCCCCTCTGCCTGAATAGTTTCAAGAATAATTGCTGCAGGAAAGTCAATACCAGAACCCGGAGAAACTAGCATTTTCTCCAAAAAGTCCAGTGACGTGTCATTCTGACTAAGGAAATTTTCGAAAGGAAGGCGTACTATATTGTTCAGGGAAACACCTGCAGCATTTCTTTTTTTCTCTCTGGCTGTGGCTGCAAGAGCGCCCAGAGACATTCCGTGAAACGCATTAGTAAACGCAACAATATCGCTGCGCCCTGTAACTTTGCGTGCGATTTTCATTGCAGCTTCAACTGCATTGGTTCCTGTCGGCCCGGTAAACTGAAAACGATACTGCAAGCCCCGTGGTTTCAGTATCTGCTGATTAAAGCTTTCAATGAATGCCCGTTTGGCATTGGTATATAAATCCAGAGAATGCGTTATGCCATCTTTTTCAATATATTCAATAAGATGAGATTTTAAGCGAGGGTTGTTGTGACCGTAATTTAATGATCCAGCTCCTGATAAAAAATCAATCCATGACTTACCCTGCCTGTCAGTCACTAGGGCATTGCTTGCCGTAGTGAATATGGCCGGATAATTACGGCAGTAGCTACGCACATTTGATTCGTACTTTTCAAAAATCCTGCACGCGTCGTCTTCAGTGAAAAGTATCTCGTTTTTTATATTTTCATACACAGCATCAAACATTCTACAACGCAGCAATATCGTATTTTTACCAACCGCCTTTACTCGCTTCGCTAACTGTTCGTTATTTTCTGTAATATTGTGAAGAATATGCATCATGGTAATGGCATGATCTTCGTCCTCTTCAATATGTAATTTGAAAAATTCTAATCCCCGTTCAGCAACACCTAAGTGCGTAAGAGCATGCAATACAGGCTTATAGATCATTGGAACAATTGCTTCGGCCCCCAAGCAAAGTGCAGCTAAACCATCAGCAATTTCCCCTGAGCAGCAATAATTCAGGACACATGAAGCAAGATGAGAGGTTTCTTCAAGTGCAGGAATAGAACTGACCTGTGCACCTGTTTCCATCAATGAGCGCTGAAACAACTCAGCGTGAGTGACTTTTCCCTCCCCATTTACCCCCATCTCTTCACGCAAATTTTCCATCAGATGATGAATATCATTGAAGTTATCAATATGGCTGATCAGAGCACACAAAAAGCGAGTAAAATTACGTGAATAATGATGATGTTGAATCAAGAAATAACGCATTCCGGACAGAGTGATTCGTTCTTCACTCATTGCGATGAGTAACGGGTGGTTAACCAGCTTTTTCACCGCATCTATATCCAGCCAGTTATCCCAGAGTCCTTCTTCGGTCAGTAATCCTATATCTTTTTTATCGGGTAAAGTTACAGTTTGATTTTGTTCACTCACCTTGCCTCTCCTGTTTCTGAAATAAAACGCATCTCTGATCTCTATAACAAACAGTTCTTTACTAGTAACAATAGAATAAGTACTGCGGTGCTTATAATCTCTTAACAATCAATACCAACGAAAAATAAACATTTGCATTTCATTGATGAAACCATAAATTATCTTAACTAGCATTTCAATAAATTATTAATCACGTAAAGTAATAAATATTCAACTATTTGAAAAATAAAATTAATATTTTTATGAGAA
Organism: Photorhabdus kayaii; assembly: GCF_025384895.1. Classification (NCBI taxonomy): domain Bacteria; kingdom Pseudomonadati; phylum Pseudomonadota; class Gammaproteobacteria; order Enterobacterales; family Morganellaceae; genus Photorhabdus; species Photorhabdus kayaii. The sequence goes on along the minus strand of NZ_JAJAFZ010000111.1, from coordinate 1,028 downwards.
TATGATAAGTACCAATACCACCTAATTTTTTATTGAAATAATTGCATAATGCAATAATTACTATTTGGTATTATCTGATGTATCTAAATAGATATATGGACACCGACTCGATTCAAGTAGATGGATAAATTTTCTGGCAACGAAGTCGCAAACATATATTCTGCTTCAATGAGCCCGGATGAAAATCCGTACTCTCTGCCCTCATTATTTCAATTGATGGCTATAGAGTTAATTCTTTTATTGCATTAAGTTACGTTTTAACAGTACTTAAAGACGGATTACTGTCTATTGTCGATATTGGTTTGTCATCGAAGGACTGGCAAATCTACTTAGTCAGCAACATCATTCACACTGCAATTGATATTTCGCAAAACATAATAATCAGGTTGCTGTAGCTGTGCTGGTTGAGCAGGAAAAGGAGCTTTTAATGCTTTGTCATTTATCAGGATAAACAGGTAATACATTTTCTTAAATAAATTGCAGAAAACTATTATAGCTCTTACCAGAATCATCAAGAAATGCTAAAGTTGAAGGATATGAATATTTCAAATGAGCATGCCATATGATCCAGGAAAAACGTGTTATTCGTCGAATCCAGTCTGGTGGTTGTGCGATCCACTGCCAGGATTGTAGCATTAGCCAACTGTGTATTCCTTTTACCTTGAATGAGCACGAGCTTGACCAGCTTGATAATATCATTGAGCGTAAGAAACCTATCCAGAAAGGGCAAACGTTATTTAAAGCAGGCGATGAGTTGAAATCTCTTTATGCTATCCGTTCTGGCACAATTAAAAGCTACACCATCACCGAAGAAGGTGATGAGCAGATTACAGGTTTCCATCTCGCAGGGGATTTAGTCGGTTTTGATGCTATCCTCAATACTCAGCATCCAAGTTTTGCTCAGGCTCTGGAAACATCAATGGTCTGTGAAATTCCGTTTGAAACACTCGATGATCTGTCCGGCAAAATGCCTAATCTCCGCCAGCAAATGATGCGCTTGATGAGTGGAGAAATTAAAGGCGACCAAG
>NZ_JAJAFZ010000110.1:0-8254 GCF_025384895.1 Photorhabdus kayaii | reverse complement strand
CAGACGGGCAACCCAAAGCCCAGGGGCCGGTGTTGGCAATGCAGGCGGCGTTGTCGGAACTGGATGCGGCCCTTCAGACTGCGGCGGGATTGCGTTACGCCGCTGAAGCGGCGAAAGCGGAGCTGGCGGATATCGAAGCCCAGACCGCATTTATGGATCACACCCTCAAAGAGCTGCAACAGCGAGCGCTGTTACTTTCAGCGCCGTCAGGCATTGCTCAGGTGACACCGGGCAACTTACAGCTTTCTGCCGGTGAAAATCTGATAACGACGGTTGGCCGTGATGCGGATATGAGCATCACCAAGAAATTCCGGCTGGCGGTGGGTGAAACCCTGAGTTTATTTGCCAAAACCCTGGGTATGAAGTTGTTGGCCGCCTCCGGCAAGGTGGAGATTCAGGCCCAGACTGGTGAGATGGATTTACTGGCCCAGCAGGCGCTGCGCCTGGTCAGCCAGGAAGATACGGTGACGATATCCGCGAAAACTGAACTGCGGCTGGAATGCGGTGGCGCTTATATCTCGCTGAAAGACGGTCATATTTCGTTTGCCGGTCCGAAGAATGCCCGGTTTCAGTGCGATGTTTTCCAAAAAGCAGGCCCCGCCAGTCAGAGTTCAACCCTGACATTGCCTGACCGTTGTGCGTCAACGGAAGAGCATGTGGCAGCTGCTCACGATAGCGTGATGGAATAAGGAATATCTGATGACTCAGATTCAAATTGATTACGATTTTTCTGCTGATGTTATAGACAAGCAAAGAATCTGCTTGTTGGCTGACTTGCATAACGCGTTTACCCAACAGGGTGGACAGGGGCTGCTGCTGGTTGATCCGGCGGTTTTCCTGAATAGCCGACAGGATGAGTTGCTGCCTGCGGCAATCCTTAACCATCAGCCTGCCGCTATAGCGATCCAGATAAAGCATCCCCGTTTTGAACCCCGTTATTCTCCCTGGTTGATACCGCTGGATATTAATCGGCCTGAGGATGCTCACATGCTGGAGTTGAGTATTACGCAAGCATTGCAGGAATCCGATCCGGCAGAGTTGATTGCCGGACGAGGTCGGATGGTTTGTGGCTGGCTGTTCAGTTCCCATCCGGTATCCGCGATTGCGCAACATCTCGGTATGACGGCGGTACAAGCCTTGTCATCGGTACGGCAAATCGTGCTGCGTTTTTATGATCCGACAGTGAACAATGCCTTGTGGCCGTTGTTGGATACCTGGCAACGTTCGCGTCTGCTGGGGCCGCTGACAGACTGGCACTTGATCGACGGTGACGGTCAGTTATTGCACCGGGACAACGCTAAATCTGCGGCGGTGCAATATACCTTCTCACTGGCGTTGTCCCCGGAAAACGTGCAGGAAATGACCTGGGCAGGTCCGATGAACCGGGCACTGCGCCGCTATCGTCAGGCACATCGCAATCAGTTACGCCGGACAGAGTCTGAAGCGTTGGAGATGATGCTGGCTTTACTGCGCCGGGTCACTGAACGCTATGCCTTTAATCATGTTCGTGATCTGGAGGCGTGTGCTTTGCATGGCTTGCTATACCATCCGGCGATCGATTTGCATCCCCGGATACAATCCTTGCTGTCCGGTGAGGAGGGTAACAGTACCCGTGGTTATGCTGATCGTACAGCCGGATTGCCAGAAAAAACGTGGCTGGCACTGGTTCGAGAATGTTGTCATCCCAAAACTTCCATTATTCCTTCATAAAATAAGGAGATACAGTCATGAATCGACCATTATGCAAAATGTGTGAGGCAACCGGCCCGGCGCTGTTGCCGGTACGCTATTCGGTAGTTCCGGATAGTATCCATGAAACCTTGCCGGAGTGGGCGGAGACGCCGTTTCCCTCGGCTAAAGGCTACCATTATGCGTTGCGTGCCTTACGGCAGGGTTTTTTATATGTTTATTATTGCAATGCCGGGATATTTGCTCAGGAGAGCTGGGAGACCTGGAGTATCAGCGAGGACGGGGCGCTGTGGAAGCAATACAATGCGCCTTTTGGTGTTTTCCCTAAGAAAACCGCGAATTGTCATGCCCCGACACATCAAAGCACCAATGTGGAGTTTATCGTATTGCAGGATATTGCGCTGCGTCAGGATACCTGGCTGGCCTTCTCGCCTTCGGCCTGGAGTCCGGAGACAATACAGTATTATCACGATCACCCCGATGCGCGGGAAAAGCGGATGCAGTGCGTGAAATCCTGGCAATGGCGAGGGGGGCCGGAAGGGGAGGGGATCAGCGAGGTCATGGCAGACACCCTGAATACGGTGATGGATTACCACCCGGTGGATATGTATTGCCCCACCTATCTTTTGCCTCATAATCCTACAGCGGCCCGTATCAGCCGGACAATGGAAGAGGCGCCCTACTATGCGTTTACGCCTAATGCGGTTGGCCCGCAGGGCACCCTCTATCCATGGAGCCGAAATCGGGCAGGGAGTGCGGACCTCACGGTCAGAGCCATGCAAAGACGGGGAGCGGCAGCGGATGGCTCGCCGGTCTCACCGGTATTGCTGGCTTTGCACGATCCGATAGGCATTGCTCATGAACTGGCTGGGTGGAGTGATGATATCGCCGGCGAGCACGCCACATGGCTGAAGGAGTTGTCGATTGAGTTTATGACCGACAGCTCGCTTAACGGGGTAGAGAATCAACTGCATCAATTGAAAACAGCGCATTCGAAAGAGAAGGCGGAGCAAAACTTCGGCATGATCGCGGCGATGACGACCGGTCATGCTTCAGCGCAGAACCTTGCCCGGCTTAAAGAGGATGTTGCCCGTAATACGGTCAAATTGGGTGAAGAGGCGTTTGCCAGCAGTTGGGAGAAATACACGAAAGAGCTGAATCTGGCTAAACGACAGGCATTTAACCAAAAGTATGCCGATTTTTGTACTGAAGTGGCGAAAAAGCTGGAGCAACTGGCCCAGTTCAGGGTGAGTTGGCTCCAGGAGAGTCGGTTTATCACCTGTTGCCGGGATTTCTACTCAACCCGGCTGGCGGATAACCTGAATTACCGGGAAGCGGTGGATTATGCGATGGCTTCATTGAATATCACAGAAACCGGCAGCGCATTTTTAGATGGCTTAATCGACCAGTATTCAACCTTATCGGAGAGCAATATTGTCTGGCGCTCGTTACTGCTGAATAACCCGGATGTGATGGCGGAAATGAGCGGATTTTTGCAACAGATGGCCATGAATAAGGGGGATGTGAAACCGGCAAAACCCGAAGAGTTTATGGACATTGCGACATCATTGAGCGGGAAACTGGTCGAGGCTTACGATAAGGCGAATGAAGCGCTGGAAAAACCGCCCACGACCAACAGTTCATTTTCTCGTGCAATGTTGCATTGTGACCGGCGACTGGTCACGCTGGGTGATCGGTTCTTTAATTTTACCCGTTTAGGGAAAGTGCTGAACAGCCGGAATGAAATGCTGAGTAAAACGCTGTTCTCGGTGATTTCCGGCGTGTCGTTTGATCAGGCGGTTGAACTGTCGGTATCCCAACTTAAAGATGGCAATGCGTTCAGGCAGCAGGTGTTGAAGGAGCTTAAGGCATCCGGTTCTGAGAATCGAATAAGGATAAAGAATGAATATCAGGATCGGTTTAAAGAGTTTACTGAAAGTACTGAAGGGGAATCGGTACTAAAGCAATCGCGGATTAAATTACTGGTTTTGATTTTCAACGGACTGGAGTTTGCCAATCAGTTAAAAGAGAGTAAAGGGGATACAAAGGGCCACGCTCAGGTAACTGCCGCGTTTTTAGGTACACTGAGTACGGCGATGGAGATTGTGACTCCGGCAGTTGAGCACGGCATAAAAAATGTGGCAGCGACTGATTCCATTAAGTTTATTGGGGTGAGTGCAGGCACACTTGCTTCTGCATTAAATCTGGGTGTCGATATCAGTGACGCGGTTTCTGAATGGTATGGTCAAGGGCGTTGGCAGTTTATTGGTCTTTACAGTCTTAAAGGTGCTGCTGATTTTATGCAATTCACGAAAGCATTAAACGGTTTATTAGAAATATTAGTGAAAAGGGCATTGCTTGCGCCTAAGAATTTTCTCCTTGAAGGGACGGCAAGGCTTTTGGCGTGGGAATATCTTGCCTGGCTGTGCAGTTGGGAGGCGATGCTCGTTATTTTTATTGTCGAAGAGTTAGTGATGTATTTTTCTGATAATGATTTACAAAAATGGTGTCGGGGTTGTGTGTTTGGTTTGGAGCCAGCAAAAAACTTGAAATCAACTCAATTGATTGACTTGGAATCGCAACGAAATACGTTGTATGAAGAACAATGTAAAGACTTTGCTAATGCAATGAAGGATTTGTCATGAGTACCAGTCGTCCTTTTAAAGATGCTATTGACTTTGATGAAATAAAAAGTCAGAGAAAAGACATTAATATTGTTATTAATGTAAACCGGAAACATGCTATTGAATTTCCTGATAACAGGGAAGAAATGGAAAAGGAAATAATGTCACTTCAGGATAAGATCCCCGTACTGGATGAAATATTAGCAAAAGAGCCGCCCCCACCGGAATTACCGCCGCGTAAGCCATTAATCAAAGTCAGTGGGGTATTGGAAGAATTCGAGACACTTTGTGTCATGGGTTATTTTAAAGATCGGGAATATGATCCCGCCGCCTTTGCCCGCAAGGAGGAGCGGGATCAATTTGGAGCACTGTTGCTGGCGATGGTAGGAAATAGTTCAGCGGCGGCGGTGACTTCACAGACACAAGTGAGGCTGGGGGATGTTTGTGATTTTGTGCGGGGAAAAATCAATGGTATTCCTTTCCACGGCTGGTTGGGATTTACCTCCGCAAAAGTGGGTGACTACGTTGAATTAGCGGTGACGGAGCAGGCGGGATATTATGTGGTTTATGCCATTGCCAATCCCGAATTAAGGGTTATTTCCATGACACCGCATTGCAAGCAAGGGATTCATTCAAACGCTAAATATCAGATACGCGGTACTTGGTATGGCTCTTCACTTATTTGGGTGATGTACATGTTAGTCGGTGTTTTCTTTATTAGAAAAGATATTTTTGAATATATAAAATATGCGTCTTTATTTTGTATTTTCATGGCAGTAGTATTTTCGCCCTTCATCTATATTTCCTGCATGAAAAACCCAAAACCTTCATTCAGATTGGCTGAGGCTATTTTCACTGCGTTAGGATTCCCTGACCCTACAGAGGTTAATCTTGAACGATTAACAAAAAAGAGGCTTAAGGAAATTAAGGCTAATCCCCCTGATAGGGAATCAAGTAAAGATAGTGGAATAGTGTTGCCAGATAAGTATTATTTCGTAAGCCATTACTACTATTACTGATTCAAGTAATTATCGGGTAAGAAGCTGTTATGTTTAAAGGTATTATTTCTTTGATCAGATTGGTTGAAATTCTGAAATCAACCCAATTGATTGACCCGGAATCGCAGCGAAACTTTGAAAAAATCAGCAACGAATTATCGAAGGTAAAGTGTTATCTAATACTATTCGAGTAATAGGTAATTTTGTGTAAATTGAGGTTTTTTTATGAAACAGATCTATAAAATGGTTTTCGTCGGTTTTGCCATTAATGTATTAATATGTTTGGCTTCACTGGTGGCGACCAGGGCGCTTTATGCCAGTTATGATGATCTCTCTTATCAATTACAAAGTGTGGTTGATAAGTTATTTATCGTGGATAAAGTGCTACAGGTTTTCATTTTCCTGCAAATTGTTAATTTATTTATTATTATCAAAATGCCAAAGTATGCAAAAATCAGTTCTTTTATCGTGTCTTGTGTCTTTCCGTTGGGTGTGGTTTATTTTATTGGGTGTTTATTGTCGATTCAGCGAGTGACACTCGCCTCATTCTCTGAATATCAGAACGATAATACTGAATCGGATCATACGGTCTATTTTTTACGGGATAAGTATTGCAACAGAGCGTGGGGTTGGAGCGGAGGTGCTGTTCTATTGCTGATTAAAGGTCTGAGTAGTATTTGTATCATGATGGCGGCGATGAATTGGGTTTCATATCGCAGAACAAAGGAACGTTATTTCTTTGCCAAGAGAGAAGACGGTTTTTTGTTAACTCCGACCGCGTTGAGTAAAACGATTTTTTTGCCTTATGAATGTATTGAAAGAGTTGAGCGGCGTGAAGATAAGGTCGTTATTTCTGTTTATTTAAACAAGAAAATTGACATCGTATGCTCAAATAAATTTATTGATAGAGAAGCATTGGAAAAAGTTGTTAGCACTCTTGCTCTGGCGGCGTTAAGTAATCAGAGTAATAAATAAATGTTAGCGTTTATTTTTCTGGGAATGCTAAAAATTCATCCCTAATAATATAGGATTAAATATGTTTGAAGGCATTATTCGCCTGGGTGATAAACTCAGCAGCGGCGGTGAAGTGATTTCCGCTTCTTCCTCAATAGAGATTGACGGTAAAAGAGCCGCGTTATTGCATGATGTAGTCAGTTGTCCGCTGAAAGGGCATGGTATTAACCGTATTGTCAAAGCCAATGCCCAATTTATCTCTGATGGCAAGCCGGTGGCTTTTGATAAAGCCCTTTGTCAATGTGGTTGTTATGTCATTGCCAGTACATCGAAAATGGGTACCGGAGGGGAAGCGTGATGACCTGGGAAATTCCGGAACCGCATCTTGTGCACCGGCCAGCGTCGTTGAACTGGTCACTCTGGTGGCGGCTGTTCAGTCTGATCTGTTTTGTCGTGGTGGTGGCCGCCAGTGGTTTTTGGTACGTGTGTGAAGATCCCCGTAGCGTGTTCTACGCCGTGGTTGCGGTGGTAGGAGCCGCGATGGTGTTCGGGTTGATAGCCGGTTGGCAGTTTTTTCGTTACGGCGTGGAATTGGAGCAGGCGGAGCTACTGACGCAGGAAAATGCCTGGCAGGAAGCGTATTGGCAAGCGTGGGCTTCACAGGGCATGAAGGTCGTGGATTATCATGCGATTTTTCCGCCTGAAGTCCCGTTACCGGCGGACAGTGCGGTGTTAGTCAATGGCGATAGTGCCCTGGTCTTACCGCCTTTTCCGGGGTATACCCGCTTGTTTGAAGAGGTGTTAGGACCGATGCGCCAGAGTTTGCTGAAACATGTTACTCGCCGTCAGTTGACTCTCTATTTCCCTTTACCGGTCGCAGAAACCGTTTGGCATCAATTCTGCCAGGTTTGGCAAAAGCTGGGGTTTTCGTTGTCGCAGTTACAAGGCCCTGTTGTGCTGAAACCGGATTATGCCAGTCAACTCAATGACTGGCTGGTGACGGAAAGCCAGGATCTGATGCTGATAATCACATGGTCGTGGGAAAGTCCTGATGAGCGCAGCAGGGCCAGTGATGGCACAGTAGCTTGGTTATTAACAGCATCGTCTTCTACGCTGCCGGCAAAATGTTGTTTGCATCGTACAATGACGACAACGCCTGATGATGCTCAGCGGGATATCGCCCGGTTTCTGCATTATCAATGCCCGGCTGTCACGGCGGGGACACTGTGGGACAACGATGTTGATCCCGCCATAAAAGATCGCTTACTTATCCAGCTGAATCAAGTGTTGACATCTTCGTTATCACCAGCGGTGACGACAGCACCGGTCATGCCGGATCACCAGTGTGTGAGCCACTGGCTGGGGAAATCAGGGGATTTTACCGACTGGTTTACCCTGACGCTCGCTATGAGAATGGCGGAATATCAACATGTCCCTCAGCTTTTTCTGCTTTCTCAGCATGCTACGTTACAACTGGGGACGGTCTCCCCAGCAAACCCGGCGATAACATCAGGAAATTCCTATGTCTAAAGCGTTTATTACCCGTAATCTGGGGGTGGGGTTGATAACCCTGCTGATAGCACTGGTGTCAGGCGGGCTGCTATATCTCCGAGGGGATCAGTTAGGATTAAATACGCCAGCGCTCAAGATAGTTGTCTGGATAGTCAGTATGGTGGGCGTCATCTGGTTGTTGAACCTGATTCGTGACGTCAAACAGGGGACACCCCCACAGAAAGTGCCCAATGCCTTCAGAGGAAAAGCATTTTCCTCGGAAGAGCCATCTTATTTTTGGGCGCTGAAAAGCCGTGCTCGTCGGCGCTATGGTTATTTCTGGCGTTTTAAAGTGCGAATTTTACTGGTGACAGGTAAAAAGGCGCTCGTGGAAGCCATCGCGCCGGGGCTGACCACGCAACACTGGCTGGAGGGCCATCGCACGCTCCTGTTGTGGGGCGGCAGTTTACACACTGAACCCGATACCGCGCAACTGGC
>NZ_JAJAFZ010000011.1:0-104574 GCF_025384895.1 Photorhabdus kayaii | reverse complement strand
GATAGGCAGTTAATAAGGAAAGGTTATATATTATCTTATATAAAGCTCAATAAAAAAAGAATTCCGTTAACTTATAAAGGAACGAATTATGAAAAGACGTACATTTATTGGCGTGGCTGCCGGTGCAGCTATTGGCAGTGTCATACCCACCGTCAATGCTAGCACTGATAGCAACCGCCTGTTTGGCGTGCCACGTTCATTACTCTCTCCGGGGGAGGTTGAAGAAAATAAGCTAAGGCTGTCAATGTCAAACGCCAAACTCCCGGTTGAAGTTTGGGAAGAGATCATCACCTATAACCGATTCTGGGAAACCCTACAACAACAGCCCAATTTAGCATTAGAATATCGGGAATCACCGGAAAAAGTGCTGACTGAATTTGGCATAGACAAAGATATCGTGAGCCCCGGTTCCGCAGAGGAATTACTGCTATTCATCACTTATGACAAAGACTTAATGAATGCGGTAAAAACCAACGACTATGAAGCGCTCTTTTCCCACTTAAAAACCTATGGTTTAAACGAAAGGGGTTCAAGTCTGAGAAGTCGAATCAATCACCATCTCAATCAAGATGCCAGTCTTGTCGCACATTTTAAACAACACATCGAATCCTATCAGTTCCAAGATACAGACACTCCTCCTCTTATCCGGCTGAAGGAAATTCTGGAACCCTTAAACCGTGAAGATGATACCAGTATTGAGATTGCTCGCCTTGTGGTAGGGGCAAATGTCGTTGCTGCGGTTAACGTAGCTGTTGGCACCCGAGTTGTCGCAGCGGTGAACGCGGCTGCGGCAGTTAACGTAGCAGCTTACTTGAGCCTGGCGGTACAAGTAGCGGTTACTGTATGTATGGCAAATTATTTACCCAAAATTGATCATAGCGACCTTTCAACCGGCACGGCTTCTCTTCATCTTGCCAGACTCTATAACAACCAAGAAATGGTCGATACACTGGTCAAAGAAGCTGTCAGAAGAGAAATCACCGCTTGTCTGTTTGCGGCGCAAAAATGTGGTTATATCAATCTGCCCGCAACCCGCGAAGAACGCAAAGAAGTGATTCATCTCTTTACCGAATTATCTTTAGGAATGGCAGCAGCATGAATAATATCGTGGGATTAAATCCAGACTTCAAAGTCATATTAATGAATGTCGCGATGCTCGTCCTGATCGCTTTAGTTTTTCTGCCTGTACCATACTGGCTCAGTAACAGCAATCCCAATAAGCTGGCGGCAAGTATTGCGACAACGCTCTTTGTCATCATTACCTTATTTATAGGCTATCAACTGTTATCAAATAAAGCCGTGGTCAAGGAAGGAAAATTATTGATGAAGTCCGGGGTATATTCACACGAATGGGTTATTTCCTCATTACACCAGGAAGAAGGCGTTTCCTTGGAAGATTTTAGTCGAAGTAATGGTATACATATTATTCATTATTCGTCTGGATACTACCACAAGGGACAAAACAAATATTTTATTCTGCGTGTAAGTAAACGCCCTCTGATCTGCTTTAGCTCAGAAGATAATATTGGGTTATGCATAGATGAATCTATTTTTGAAAAAATAAAGGGCGAGTTACAAGGTAAAATATAGCGTGGAGCCGCAAAATAATGGAATATAGTGACAATTATTGGCCGTTGAATTATACACAGCTCCGTTTAGCTATTGCTAACACTGTTGCTGACGATAAGTCTGTCTTCAATGTCGGTGAATTCGTCAGTTTCAGTGATAATATTAGTTTGGCAAGATTGAAGCAGGCCATTATAACCATTCATCACTTCAATGATGGTTTTTCCTTACGTTACCGTATTGCTGAACACAATATTTTTCAGGAGAAGGGATCTACATCGGTCGAAGTTATACCAATAAAACTGTCAGAGCCAACAGTAGAACCAGCGGCAAAAGCGGATTTTGCAAAGAGAACAACTCAACCGCTAGCGCCTGAAAAGGGCGTGACGATAAGGCATTATCTTTACTTTAATGATGTTGGGTGCTATTTCTGGGGAATCATCGCTCACCATATTGCCACAGATTATTGGGGCATAGGTCAGTTAATTCATGATGTTTTGTCTTGCTATGAACAACAAACATTCCACCCAACATCAGCGGCTATTTTTACCTATCAGGCTTACCTTGACGAAGTTAAATATAAAGCAAACGTGCATTATGCCAACAACAAAGAGTATTGGAATAATTACCTCAACCAACTGCCCAAATTAGAGGATTATGCCCGTAAACGCCTATTTCCCTCAAAAGCAATTAAAGTAAGCCGGCCGCTCACCGCAAATAACGGTGGTTTTACCTTTAATGATAAATTAATGATGATACTGGCTCTATGTCTGCAAATGACCAAACGAGATCGCTTATCAACAAGTATCATCAACTTACCCTTCTCTAACCGACATGATAAAGGAGAGTACCGCTATTATCGCCCGGCAATGAACACCTTGCCTGTGATGGTTTCTTTGGCCCCGCAGGCAACAATAAAACAGATCCTCGTAGCAATGCAGTTGCAAATTAGTCTGCATAGCAAACATAGCCGTATTGATATAAATGATTTAAATGATGAAGCAATCAGTCGAGCAGATCAATTTACTGCCGCTCCCTATGTTAATCTGCTACATGAACTTGAACATGATCTTATGAAAGATAATCGCGCCATTCGCGGTTGTATGACTTCCGGCGCAGTCAATAATTATGGTATTAACATCCGGTTTTCTCCTGATGGGAAATCAGCATTAGTTGAATTGGATGTGGGAAGCCGCCTGTATAGTCATTTTGCCGCCCATACTCTAATCGACGATTATTTACGTATTTATAGTACGATTGCAGAAAATATTAATGAAACGGTTGAGACATATTGGGGGAAATATAAAGCAATTGAACCAATGGATAATATTATATCTAGCCTAGATAACCCAGAAAATATTGTCGTTAATCACCCTATCAAAGAGAATATTATTGGTCGAATAGCACAAATAGTTGCAGTATCGCCGGATAAAAAATCAGTCATTTATGGGGATCAAGCAGAAATAAACGTCGTGCATTGCCTTAATTACCGTGAACTTTACCGCAAATTATCCACTTTCAGTCAATTGCTATTATCCTGCCCACTACAAAACCGAAGGGTCGCCGTATTATTGCCCAGAGGGGTGGATTCCTTATTATCCATATTATCCATCCATACGGCGGGATTATGTTTTGTCCCAATCAATATGACATTTGGGCAAGAAGAGATAAATAATATATTAAGTAGCCTGAATATTTCTTTATTAATCACTGCTCGTCATTACCATGAAAAAGTAAACGATGTTAATAATACGCACATTCTCTTTATCGAAGATATAGAAACTCGCCCTTCCGAGATATTTCTGGGGCATGATATAAAACGTCCCGCAACTCAAGAAGACGAAGCCTATATCTTTTTCACATCAGGCACCACAGGTGTACCGAAAGCAGTACCGATAACGTTTAAGGGGCTTTATGCCTATTTGGCGGCAATGACAGAGCAGTATGATATTAAACAAGATGACGTTATTCTCAATTTCAGCACCCCCGTTTTCGATGCTTATATTGAAGAGGTGTTCGGATGTTTTTATCAAAGCGCCACATTAGCCATTGTCAATGATAATATGATCGTTGAACTGGAGACACTATTTTCATTTTGCCATGCACAATCGGTCACTATAGTTAATTTTCCTACCAATTATTGGCATCAAATTGTCTTTTTCCTACATTCAGCCATTAAAGAACTCGCACCTTCGATTAGAATGACAATTATCGGTGGCGATCTAGCAATGGATAAAGCCATTCATCATTGGTTGGAAAAAGTAGGATGCGGTATTTCCTTGATTAACTCTTATGGCCCAACAGAATGTTGCGTTGTGGCTAGCAGTCACAAAATAGATGATAAATTTCAACCCGGTAATATCATTGGTAAAGCGCTAGCAAATACCACTATCGTTATTCGCGAATATGGAACTGATAAGATAATTAATGGCAGTAGTGGAGAAATATGCATCCGTGGCGATTCTATCTGTACCGGATATATTAATGATAATCAGTCAACTTCACGTAAATTCTTACAGTTGAACGATGGAGAAATCTATTATTTAACCGGAGACCGTGGATTTTACGATGCCCAAGGTAATTTAAATTTCATTGGCCGTCTGGATAAAGAGCATAAAATTGACGGGAAACGTGTCGATCTGGATGAAATGCAAAAATTACTTACAGCGGCGATTAATATTGATGATATTCATTTAGCAATAAAAGAAAATGAAACGGGGTACCAATATATTAATATATTTATACCTGATAGATCATGCTCAATCACACGTCACGAAATCGTCTCATTTTTGCGTGGATGTTATCCAAAATTACAGGTACCTTTTATTGTCGAATTATCATCATCCAACAATTCTGTTACAATATCAGAGTTGAATAAAGAAGATAATATTTCGCAAATTAAAGACGAAAAACGAGAAATATTTTTCGCTTTATGGCGGGAAGTTTTTGGCGATAGCGATGGCATTGTTGATGAAGAGACTAATTTCTTTGACGCTGGCGGTACTTCGCTTAAAGCATTATTATTAATTAACAAGATCCAGCAACGTTTTAATTGTTCTATTCACCTGGAAGATTTCTATCACACCCCTAGATTAGGTTATCTATTACAATCTGTCATTCAACAAGGGCAAATACCAGTTTTAATCGATAAAAATAGCACTTGCCTGACAGAACAACACGACCAGTATTATTGGATCATCGATACTATCTCTAATCGTTCCGGCGCTCATAATATCCCACTATATTATCATCTGACCGGCGAGATTGATTTAAAGAAATTACGTTACGCTTTGCTGTATATCATGCAATATTTCCCTGCCCTCTGCCAAAGAGTCACCATAATAGATGGGCAACTCTCTTTAACCCTCTCACCCGTTATTGAAGAGAACCTGCCTTTCGAATATATCGATTTAACTTATGCTACCGGCATCAATATTGAAATTTCATTCCGCAAAATCTTAAATGATATGGCATTTAAACCGATGGAATTACAGGATAATCCACCGGTATATTTTAAGTTATTAAAAATAGCAGAACATAAGCACTACCTTTTATTAAATTTTCATCATGCATTTTGTGACGGGATGTCGATTGCTCATGTGTTGCAAAAATTATCTTCTGCTTACGCAGATAATGTACCAAAGATTGAAGCCGCGACGGAAACAAGCATTAATCTCATTAATCAGCGCATGTCAGACGAAACATTAAATTTTTGGACAGAAAAATTGTTCAACGTCCTTTCGGTTGCCGGACAAAATAATGATTCATCGGAAGCTCATCTTAGGGTCCGAGGCCGACGTTATTCAATGCCGTTGTCTCCACAATTAATTGCCGCACTATCCAGCACGCAGAAAAAATATGCGGTGACTCTAGAACATATTGTGATTGGCGCATTTCTGATGACCATTAACTCATTACTCAATAAAGATGAGATTATCATAGGTATTCCTTGTGCCAACCGCGTTCCTCCCATACCGTTTGACAGTGTTGGTAGCTTCGCAACCACACTACTGCTGCCCTACGTTACTGCGGAAACTTCGCTGATTAACGTATCCAGGTATGTCCGCGATTTTCTGGCAGACGCGAATACTCATTCCAATATCTCACTGGCCTATTTGAAACAACATCTCCATCACCACCACGGTATGCAATTGCCGGAAGTCACTTATTATTTTTCTTCTCAAATAGGGTTTGAAACCGGTTTATATCTTGGTGAAACCCGTTGTACCAAAGAAAAAATCAAGGGGCTCAAGCCTAAAGGAGATATCGCGCTCGAACTGATCAATTTGCCAACTGGGATAGGTCTGGAATGGCTCTACGATGATGATATTTTCTCTGAAGATATCATCAGCGACATGGGGCTGTTTTTGATTGATTTATTGGATTGCATAGGCACTCAGCATGACCTGATGCCTGGCGATACGGAACGATAACAAATGGTAAAATGGATGCTGATTGTGCTGGTCAAAAAAAAGAAATGGGTTGTTATCACTATCATCATGATCGCTTTTCTTGCCGTGGCTTATAACAACTTTAGCCAAAAAGAGACATCTACGGTGATGACAGAACAAATCATCACCGGAACGTTAGGTGATGTTATTACTACGGTAAATGCTGCCGGTGTTGTACAACCAACCCGTCAGGTCAATGTTGGTAGCCAAATCTCAGGCCAGTTAACCAAGTTATATGTTGAAGTCGGGGATATCGTTGAAGCAGGTAAGCGGGTCGCTAGCATTGATGATACTTTTTATCGTACTAAAGTTGAGGCAAGCCGAGCGCGACTAGAAAAATTGCGAGCCATGTTGCAGGAGGAACAATACACTTATCAGCTTCTGGTCATCACGGAAAAGCGCCAAAGAGAGCTTAACCTGCACTCCGCAACCAGCCAGCAACTACTGGATGAGGCTGCTTTTGGCGTCAAAAAAAGCCAAGCAAGAATTGAAAGCCTCAAAGCAGACATCAGGCAAAATGAACATATTTTGCATAGTGAAGAAGTCAGCCTCAGTTATACCCAAATCTATTCGCCGATTGCCGGCGTAGTGACTGCAATTCATGTTGACCCCGGGCAAACGCTAAATGTCAATCAACAGACACCGGTTCTCATGCAAATTGCCGACCTCAAAAATATGACTGTTTATGCAAAAGTTTCCGAAGCAGATATTAACCAAATCGTGACGGGGCAAAAAGCTTCCTTCAAGATCTATAGTACAAATCAGCATATATGGCACGGTAATGTTAAGAAGATTATGTATAAGCCCGATCTCATTAATAACGCTGTTTATTATACCGTGCTATTTGATGTACCTAATGATAATTTCCTGCTTAAACCCAGTATGAGTGCGGATGTCACTATTGTGACCCACGAAAGCACCGGCGTAGTGACCATACCCAGTGATATACTGAATAATAAGCGGCATCAACCTTTGAACGATAATCTAACTACCTATTTTTTACGTGAGATGAAAGATGGAAACATCGTAGTAAGAAAATTATTGATCGGTCATAACAATGGAAGACGTTCAGTCGTTGTCAGCGGATTGCAAAATAACGAGCAGATCGTTGTACTTTCCAAACAAGATAATCTTGGGAAGAGCCAAAATGATAACACTAAATAATATCTGCAAAACCTACGGTAATGAGAGTAAACAACATCTTGTCCTGAAAGATATTTGCTTAACCATAGACCAGAATGATTATGTTGCTATTCTTGGTCGCTCCGGTTCAGGGAAAAGTACCTTATTGAATATAATAGGGCTTTTGGATATCGCCAGTGCGGGAGAATATCTTATTAACGATCTCACGGTAACTCAGCAAAAGATTCACTCATTGGCGCTTTTACGGCGAAAATATTTTGGCTTTGTTTTTCAAAATTATAACCTGCTGGAAAACTACCGCATTGATGAAAATATCTTGATGCCCATGTACTACCTAAAAAGAAACTTCAATTATGACAGAGAACATTTCCGTTACTTAATCGATCGTCTCCAGCTTGACAATTTATTAGATAAATACCCGCGCCATCTATCAGGGGGAGAACAGCAACGCGTTGCTGTCGCTCGCGCTTTGATCAACAATCCAAAGTTTATTATTGCTGATGAACCTACCGGCGCGTTAGATACCACTAATGCGACCAACCTCATGCAACTTTTTACTGAATTACATCACAATGGATGCGGCATCATTCTAGTAACACATGACCAAGTTGTTGCCAAATATGCCAAACGCCGGCTATATCTGGACAGTGGTTCTTTGGTGGCTCAATGAGCATGAGTAAAATAACCTTAAAATTCAATGCTTATTTAACCGTTATCCTGTTCAACCTCAAAATGGCGGTACGCTCTCTTACCGCTCATAAAACACGAGTCTTCTTGACTCTATTATGCATTGCCATCGGGGTAGCTTCGATTGTGATCATGCAAGCAATTGGTACAGAAACTAAGCATCATATTGTTAAGATGGTTTCTTCAATGGGAAGTAATATCATTTCAGTAAAATACAAGGGACAAAAAAACGGCGCTTTCGATTCCCATAATAATTATCTGACGCAAGAGGATATAACGTCACTTTCAGGTAATCCGCATATCAGCCACAGCACTCTATTTTATACTGCGCCAGGAACAATAGTTTCGCCACAAGGTTCTGCTGATGCTCAATTGATTGGCGCTAATGCAGATATCGCGATTATCCGTAATCTGGTGATTGATCGCGGACGTTTTTACACACCACAAGACGATGCTGCCTTGGCAAATGTCGTGGTTTTGGGAGCATCTCTGGCCGAACGACTCTTTCCACAAAAAGAAACCGCATTTGAGCAGAGCATCAAGATCAACGACATCTCAATGCAAGTTATCGGTATCCTGACACAGAAAGGCGAAGGCATGGATGCAGGCGTCGATGATGCCGCATTTTTGCCAGGCAACAGCTATTTGGTACGGCTGTTCGGCCATACACCTCCTGGCGGTATGATGTTGAAAGCCAAAGATGCCTCTCATATTGAGCCGGTTAAATATGCTGTTGAACAACGGTTGTCACGGTTTAAACATCAACAAAGCTATGAGGTACGTAATACCACCGAGTTGTTGAAAACGTTGCATGAGACCCAGTCAAAAATTAATCTTTTCCTACTGTCAATATCATCAGTGACCCTCTTTGTTGCGGGCGTCAGTGTTATGAATACGATTTTAATCAGTGTTAAAGAACGTAGAAGAGAGATTGGTATACGGCTTGCTGTAGGGGCAAGTTATTCCGATATTTTTTACCAGTTTCTTACCGAAGCATTTTTAATTTCATTATTGGGAACATTATTAGGATTATTATGCTCATTTATCGGTTTCAGAATTTTATTACTATTTGATATTGCGGTTGGTTTCTCTTTCTACTCCTTTTTACTCGCATCCCTAGCAGCCTGCTTTATCACCGTAGTGTTTGGTGTATATCCATCACATCGCGCCGCCGCATCAGCGCCAATCGAAGGTATCAGAGAATTGTAACTTGTTTTGTTTCATAAAACTTTTTGGAGACACAATGAAAAATCAGCTTATCTATGAAATTTTACATCGAGAAATCAGAGCGCTTCACCCGGAAGCAGAAATAATACCGGAGGATGAAAATCTTTTTGATATCGGTTTCGATTCGATAAAAATGCTGATGCTGGTTGATCAGCTAAAATGTGCGGGGTATCCAGTCAACTTTGCAGATTTAGCGCGATGGCCGACAATTAACGATTGGGTCAAACTGCTCGCAAGAGATGAATAGCGCTTTCATTATTTCATGATGAATGGTGGATGATCCACGCAGACAGATCCGCAATGACCTGCTCCGGTATCTGACCTGGCTGCAAATAATCCTCTCCACCATCACATCCTGTTGTAGGCAATAAAATATGATTCAATCCAGAGTAGAGTTTGAACTCAGCCTGCCTATTATTTTGCAGTGCCGTTTTCCACATCGTGAAATCAACATTATGCAAAATCTGGAAATCCTGATCTCCCTGGGCAAAAAATAACGGCATTGCAGGCAAGCTGTTTAAGCAGTCAAATGCATGATAATTCTCAATCTGTTTGAGATAACTATCTGGCACTGACAAAAAGCGCTCAAGAGATACTGTATCTTGCTCTTTCCCACTGGGTAATTGGGATAAAATCACCCGGAGTAAATTACGGAAAGGCGCCGCCAACATCGCAATACCCGCAACATTTAAACCCGATTTTTGCTGTAAGTCCTTTGCAATTAATGGGCTGACATATCCGCCGAAACTGTGCCCAACCAGAAATACTGGCACATCGTGAAATTCAATATGTCCCATCAAACCAGCCAGAATATTACAAGCATCGTCAACAATTTCCGTATTGAGATCGACAACCTCAGGGTTCATATTTCTCTGCCGGATACGGTAATAACGTTTGTCAAAACGTACACTCGCAATTCCATATTGACTTAATTCATGTGCCAACATACGAAACAGTGGATTAGGCCCAACATCATAATCCATCGAATGCGGACCAGAACCCGCAAGCAATAATACAAGTGCTTTGGCATCATTATAGGGTGATGGCAAACATACCAAACCATCCGGGACATCTCTAAGACCAAACGTCTTTAACGTTTTTTCGATAAAAATACCCTGTTTTGCATACGCATCAGGTATTGGGCATCGAGATAACGAGAGAGAATTAATTTGCCGATCTTTAATCCCAATATAAAGATTAAACTTTCCATTAAGAGTATTTAGCCGCAGATGACAAGCACCTTGCTGCTGATAAATAATATCGATATCTGAGTTACACAAACTGTCTGCCAATACAGTTAAAGCCAAATCATCAGCCGCCATACGCAATGATTCATTCATTAATTCCCTGGCTGCTTCCCATTGCTCATTAAGCAATGTGGTTATTAATATCTGTATTTCACCTTCCAATGTGACAATTAAATTCTTAATAAGCATGTAATTACTCAACTTATTGCGGCCACAACCGTGATGTATGTACTGATGTATGTACCAAAGTTAAAATCCAGATAGTTCTGATAAACCAGTCGATAACGCCTGAGTGTCCAAATCACGTTCACTTACGAGCCTTAACCTGTTCTCTCCGAGCCGCAAAAATCGCTTTTACGTCGCTATGTTCAACACCATTACTCTCTTTTACAGATTGGCGTGCGATATCAACCTTTCCCTGAAGGAAAGCACGATATTTATGACGCTGGACATATTCACGCATCAGTTCACGGACAACTTGAGAAGCTGGGCGGTGTTCTGCTGCCGTGGCAGCCATAAAGTGATCGCGCAGATCTGATTCAAGTTTCATAGTAAAAACAGCTTGTTTACCCATAGTCCCTCCTCGTTTGATATAAAAAAATATATACCATTTCATTATTGACATCCACTCCTACCGACTTAGCCAGGAGTGGATATCCAATGGATTATGCTATTTCTCTCCGCTGTTGAACGGTAACAATATGATCCGCTTTAGCGAGAAGATCGGCATTATGCGAGACAACAATCCACAGACCGGGCCAGCACTCAGGTAAGGTAGACCATAAACGACGGGCCGTATCCGTATCTAATGATGAATCGCAGTTATCAACAATATAAACGTCAGCGGGACGACATAACATCCGGGCCAATGCCAAACGTTGACGCTGGCCGCCAGATAATTGACCGGCACTGCCAGAGTTAATAACGGTATCGAGTCCTTCTGGCAATTCATATGAGCCGGGTGTCAAACCTACCGCCTCCAGCGCCCGTACCATGACATCATCATCGATATCCTTATCACCCAACGCGAGGTTTTGCCTTACGGTTCCACCAAAAAACCCCGCTTTCTGTCTGGCATATCCGATACGTGGATTCCGCCACCAGTTTTCATTGCCCAGAACCTCTCTGTTATTCCAAAGTACACTGCCGGAACTGGATTTTTCCAGACCAATAAGGTAACGCAAAAAGGTGGTTTTACCCGAACCAATATCACCGACAATGCCAATAACCTGATTAGCCGTTGCCTCAAACGAAACAGGGGGCTGAGTTTTCGAATAAGCTAGATGATTAACACTTAGCTTATGCAGGATTTCATCTCGCCCATATTCTTTGCTCTCTTTTTTATCTACTTTATTTGCCAGAAACTGTCTGATTCGGCCATAACACACATCTGCATTTTTGTAATAGGCAACCGACCGACCAAAGAAGAGTATCTGTTCACTGATCCAACCGATATAGGTCAAAAATAGTGCCAGATTCCCTACAGTAAAACTGCCATCAACGATCCGTTTACTCACTATCAATAAAACAGCCGACGTTCCAAGTATGACAATATTTTTGAACAGCCCAGAAAGAAGGTCAGTAAATACCTGATGTTTAGCTTGAATCGCCCGTCGATTGACAAATTTCTGCGACAACCGCTCAACCTCCCCCTCCATTTTGTTGCCAAGGCGCAGATCGCGTATACCCGTTAAGACATCAGTAATCTTACCGGCAATGTCCCCTTGCGATTGACGTTTACTCTTCTGTAAATTCCCTACCTTGCGTTTAAGTATCGCCCCGACCCAAAGACCCACAATCATAGGCATAAGAGCAAGTGTGGTTATTATGTCAGTGTTGATAAGCACAACTAATGCGATAATTAAAAGTAATGCGCGGTAAATAAAATCAGAGGTCCAACTTAGAAACTCCGCAATTTCATCACTATCATCACGAATACGGTTCAGAATATCGCCTTGAGAAAAAGTCTGTCTCTGATTACGGGAACAATGGCTTACTCCCCATAAAACCCGCTCTTTCAGGTAAGCACTGACTTTAAAGATTAACGTAAAATCAAAGGTTAACCCCAGGAACAAAAACAGTGATCGCAAGACCATTGTGGCAATTGCAGAGGCAAGCAACCACCAGACAACAGGGTTAGTTGGCTCATTCATCGCTCTATCGAGTAATTTACTGATTAAGTAACCAATCAATAGAGGAAAACCATGCATCAGTGTCCACACGAACATGGTAATGAAATAGAGCGGAGCAAACTTTTTTATCAGCTCAATCAAGGCTGGTAACATTTTAAGCTTAGTTGATACATTGGATATAGTCATACCATGAGTCCATGATTGCTCGTTAACGTTGCAATTTCGGCTTCGGGGACTCGCTGTTGAATCCGCCCATCATCGATAATGATAATTTCATCAACGACCGAAAGTGTGTGAAGGCGATGTGCGACCATCACGACAGTGCAATTGTGACTTAACTTTTCAAGCAATTTCAGCCAACTCTCTTCCGTTCGGGGATCAAGTTGAGAAGTTCCTTCATCAATAATAACCAACGAGCAATGCTGTAACATCACCCTGGCACCCGCTATCATTTGAATTTCTCCTGCTGATAGCATCAGACCATGAGTACCAACCTGTGTATCAAGGCCATCTGGCAGTGCCCTCACCCATTCAAGCGCATCTAATTCTTGAAGAACCTCCCAAATTTGATCATCAGATATTTCATTACTGAAAAGCGTTAAATTTTCCCGCAATGTTGTGGAAAACAGATGAGAACGTTGACTAAGAACAGCAATCTTTTTCGCAAACTCTTCCGGCTTAATCGTTGAGACATCGACATTGCCAATGGTCACTCTTCCTGAATCGGGTCGCGCAAATCCACACATCAAATTAAGAATGGTACTTTTTCCCGCCCCCGTTCTACCAATAATGCCAATTTTACTCCCCGGAGCGACGTAAAAATTAACGCCGTGCAAAACCTGCGTTTCTTCTCCGTTATAACTGAAATCAACATTATCGAAATGGATAGCGAGAGGACCATCAGGCAATAAATTATCCGATGATTTATCAGGGGCGCCTTCATTTAACATTTTTGCCGAAAGTGACAAAGCAGCAAATAATTTCTGTATCAGCTCTATTTCCGATGACATATCCTCCACCGGCTCCCGAAGTTTATCAACGTAGAGATAAACCATCGTTAATGTACCGATACTTAAGCTGTTCTCACCAAGTAATTGAAGCCCAAAACCAAAACCTATACCGAAACAGAGTGCAAAGAAGATCTGGGTAATTGGCCAAAAAGCCCGGCCGCCAATATAAGCACTGCGTTCAAATTTGAGCAATATTGACAACATCTTACGAAATGCAATGGCAGGCCAATGCGCCTGCGACAATGGCTGTAAATCATCCATTGCATGTAATGAATCACCGACAAAACCAAAGATTCGAGCTTTTTCATTTCGCGCAATTAGCCAACGACGAACAGAAAGTCTGGTTAACTGAATTAACACATACGCCACGAGTATGACGACGATTGCTATGGCAATACCAGCCTGAGGCATGACGCTGAATATAATGACCAATGTCCCTAGTGTCAGCGCTAAATTAGCAATGGCCTTAAAGCCTGCTTTAGAAATCGTTTTTCCTATAATATCAGCATTACCTTCGATATTTTCCAGCAATTCTCCCTGTGATCGCCGTTCTATTTCCAATACAGGTAAAACTGTCATCACATGGTGAAAGAGCTTATATCTAATGGTATCAGCAATACCCCAACCAGCTTTGGTGCTCATGTAACTGGTTACCAGACTACCGATAACACCAATCGACGCAATAAAAACATAAATGATTGCCAACATGATAAGTTGATCAACAGTCGTTCCTGATGTCGCCTTATCAACATAATTCCTGATAATATAAGGACCGCTTAGATCGCACGATAATGTAACGGTTAAGGCCAAAAACGCACATACAACTGTCCCCTTAAATGGTACGGCACTCTGTAGCAGTATCCGCCATACAGTTAAATTCTTTGACATGACACTTTTCATCTTTAGGTTATGGCACCTCATTCAAATTAGAGATGTTATTTGCAATATCAGTGTATGCAGCCAACATCAAAGTTATTAATAACAGATAGATCACAACAGCAAGATCTAGTTCACATTTAGTAAAATGCAATTATCGCAAAATACTCGCATTTATCACGATCTGATTGAAATGTTTATAAACACTATCACAAGAAAATAGCCGAAAAATAAAATTGATATCTTATTCTACAATGTCAATACCTTTATTAGGTCATTTAACAACCTAATCGTCAGATACATTCTCAATATAAATAAACTAACTTATTCCAAACGATAAAAGGGCCTTTCGGCCCAAGTAATCGTTTGCGCAATTAGTCCAAAATAACACCGATACGACGCGCTACCTCTTCATACGCTTCAATCAGACCACCAAGACTTTGGCGGAAGCGATCTTTATCCATTTTGTTCAACGTCTCTTTGTCCCACAAACGGCTACCATCAGGAGAGAATTCATCCCCTAGAACTACCTGCCCTTTGAACAAACCAAATTCCAGTTTGAAATCAACCAAAATTAAACCCGCATCATCAAACAATTTGCTCAATACTTTATTGGCCTTGTAGCTCAATTCTTTCATTTCAGCCAGATGTTCTTTGCTAACCCAACCAAAAGTTTCACAATAAGATTCATTCACCATTGGATCGTGCTTAGCATCATTTTTCAGAAACAGATCGAACAGAGGTGGATTCAATACCAGACCTTCCTCAATACCAAGGCGTCTGACCAATGAACCCGCAGCCCGATTACGCACAACACATTCAACCGGCACCATATCCAGCTTTTTAACTAATACCTCAGTGTCCGATAACAGTCGTTCCATTTGCGTCGGAATCCCTGCTTCTGCCAATTTGCTCATAATGAAATGGTTAAATTTATTATTCACCATCCCCTTACGATCAAACTGTTCAATACGCTCGCCATCCAATGCTGATGTATCATTACGGAACTCCAACACTAACAAATCAGGATCATCCGTGGTGTACACCGTTTTTGCCTTTCCACGATACAACTCAGCTTTTTTTTGCATCTTATATACTCCAGAGATATTACTACTATGATATTACTACTACACAAATACCAAAGATAAATAATAAAACAGATTGCTGACAAAATCCTGCCCAAAGGGCCGATTTTTTCTATATCGAAAAGAAATGATGTGGAGAGGATATTCTTCACACTACGCTAGTTTGTTTTTTTATCCGAGATTTTAGCGATCAAACACTGATTTAAAAAACAGCGCTTTATCAATCAAAGCGCTAACTAAACAGCCAGCGCTTTGTCAATAATATGAGGGGCTTTCCTAGATCTATGACCCTGTGGTCTGGCTAAAAGCCGCCTTCAACGCTGCAACCAATTCATCATTTTGTGATTGGGTCAACGGCTTACCTTTATCACTAATAAACTGTAAGCTGCTCCGGTTATTCAAATCACCAACCTGTAATTTGTAATCACCTTCACTAATGGATGGTTCATTCACACCCATTGATTTCCAACTAGATGAACTGAGACTTTTATAAGTTACAGTAATAGAGCCCGTTGAACGACTGCGGCTACCCACTTTCATACCGACTTTTTCCAGTGCTGCCGGTAATCTATCCCAAACAATATTATATGGTGCCCGAACAATCATCTGAGGTAATCCAGATGTATCACCACCACTCTGTACGTCCAATGAACCTAGATTACGCGCCACAGAGTCATCGCTAATACGTTCACGCTGCTGGTTTACACCTTCAATTAATTCATTGAGCATCAGTGCGTTATAACGTTGGATTTCAAGAGGATCTGTTATCTGATGATCGCCTTGTCTCAACCCTTCATTAGTCACGGATAATTCAATCTGATAGCTCTGGCGTGCAACACTAATACGATGACGAGTCTGATATGGAACATTTTCATCTGCTCGCGGCCAATCGATCCAATCGGTTGTCAATGTCTGGCTAGCATCATCACGTTGGCTAACTTGGAAACCTTTTTTCAATAGCACATTGTTAATCTGTGACCACAGATGACTATTCTCAGGAGTGCTTTCAAGTAGCAACTTACTGCTCTTTACACTGTTTTCAGTACGGGAACCACTCAATAGGGCTAGTGCCTGAGATGGCGGGCGAATATCAAGCGCTTTCCCAACCTGCCCTTTAGAGGCTATTGCTGGAATATCATATTCACCATTCTGCAATGGCAATACCATACCCGCAGGAACTTTCAACGCCTTCCGGGGAGGTGTTTCAAGATATGTCTCATCATCATTGACTTGGCGTTTATAGCTCTGGTCGCTGGAACAAGCTGCCAATAACATGACAAGTGACATACCAGCAACCTTCATCACCTTCGATTTTTGCAACAATATTGCCATTAAAATTCCCTAAATTTTACAATAATCCGGCCATTTTCAAGGCTTTTTCAACTGAGACTTTTCCTGCATCCGTCAATGGCGTCATCGGCAGACGCACGGTGTCATCAGCAATCAAACCCAATTTATGACATCCCCATTTAACTGGAATCGGGTTAGGTTCAACAAATAGCTGACGGTGTAATTCCATCAGACGGTTATTTAACTTACGCGCCTCTGCAAACTGGCCGTTTAATGCCAATTCACAAAACTTAGCAACATCAGGCGCTGCAATGTTTGCAGTAACCGAAATAACCCCTTTGCCACCAAGCTGAATAAAATCCAACCCACTTGTATCATCACCACTCAATAAAATGAAACTATCATCATTAACCAATTCTTGGATTTGACTAACGCGATTTAAGTTCCCTGTAGCTTCTTTAATTGCGACAATATTTTTAATCTTCGCCAAACGCGCTACAGTTGATGGCAGCAGATCACACCCGGTACGAGAAGGCACATTATACAAAATTTGTGGTAAATCCGTATTTTCAGCAATCGTTTTGAAATGCTGATATAAACCTTCCTGCGACGGCTTATTATAATAAGGCGTTACCGTTAGGCAACCAACAACGCCACTGTTTTCAAAACGTTTCGTTAGGGATATTGCCTCAGCAGTCGCATTTGCACCTGTTCCGGCAATAACCGGAATACGCCCATCAGCCAATTCTACGGTTGTCAAAACAACATCACCGTGTTCATCATGACTTAATGTGGCAGATTCTCCGGTTGTCCCTACCGAGACTATCGCTGATGTCCCACTAGCAACATGGTAATCGATTAACTTTTTCAAACTGGCCTTATCAACCTGACCACTCGCATCCATTGGTGTTACCAGCGCAACAATGCTACCTGTAAATTCAAATCTCCCGCTAGACATTACATAACCCCCTATACAAACAAGAGTTCCATGGTACTTTTTAGTCATTCAGAAGGAAACTATTTAACACAGGATTTCAATGAATTTTGTTAATACCAGATAACCTCTGTTAAAAAGAAGTGATAACCAAAGTAATTTATTGAAATTCAATGATAGAGCATGGGAATACAATAGAACAACTTTGATGCAATTGACCTTGGCAGCATAGCCTTTTTATGTTTACCTTAACGAAACCACAGCAGAGAAGGAAAAGTGACTTTGCCACAATCAGAACAACATTTTCTCGTTATAACCGCTTTAGGTGCTGACCGTTCTGGTATCGTCAACACCATTACTCGTCTTGTGAGTGAGTGTGGTTGTAATATTGAAGACAGCCGATTAGCCATGTTTGGCGAGGAATTCACCTTCATTATGCTACTTTCCGGTAGTTGGAATGCTATCACAATGATTGAATCCTCACTGCCACAGAAAGGGGCCGAGCTCGATCTTCTTATCGTAATGAAACGCACAAAGTGCGATACCCACACAACATTTCCTTCCACGGTTTCCGTTAAAGTTGATGTTGATGATTCACCCGGTATTGTTGAGCAGTTTACCAATCTGTTTACTACACAGGATTTTAATATTGCTGAACTGGTATCAAAAACACATCCACCAGAAGGCGATACCCCTGCTCGGTTGCAGATCCAGATTACCGCCCACAGCCTGGAGGATGACGGCATAATTATTAAGCAGGCGTTTAATAAGCTATGTACAGATCTAAATGCACAAGGCAGTATTAGTATTCTTGAACCACTTTAGTTGAAAGATTAAACGGAGAATACGGGATGAACCCATTGAAAGCCGGTGATAAGGCCCCTCAGTTCAGCCTTCCTGACCAAGATGGAGAAACAATCAATTTATCTGATTTCGAAGGCCAGCGTGTTTTAGTCTATTTTTACCCTAAAGCAATGACTCCTGGTTGTACTGTACAAGCCTGTGGTCTGCGCGATGAAATGGATACATTAAAGGAATCAGGTGTTGAAGTGCTAGGCATTAGCACAGATAACCCAAGTAAATTGTCACGCTTTGTGGAGAAAGAAATGCTGAACTTCACATTGTTGTCCGACGAGGATCACCAAGTTGCTGAACAGTTTGGTGTCTGGGGCAAGAAACAATTTATGGGAAAAACCTACGATGGTATCCACCGTATCAGTTTCCTGATTGATACCAACGGTAATATTGAGCACGTTTTTGATAAATTTAAGACCAGTGATCACCACCAAATCGTGGTGGATTATCTGAAACTGCACCCTTAAATAGAAAATGACTCAAAATTTAATCACGCTCATTTAACAGCTCAGGATGCCAGGGGCAAGTACGGGAGGGATATCACCAACCCGTGCTTCCTCTAATAACGGGTACCCGCATCATTAAAAATAAATTTACTCTTTCATTTCATCGTCTTCTATTATAACTATATCTTCCGGCCAGGCTTGGATCACCGCTTTAATCAGCGTCGCCAGCGGAATAGCAAAAAATATGCCCCAAAATCCCCACAAACCACCAAAAGTAATCACAGAAAGAATGATTACCAACGGGTGCAAGTTTACGGCTTCAGAGAATAAAATCGGCACCAGCAAGTTACCATCCAGCCCCTGAACAACCAAATAGGCAATAATCAAAGTCCAGAAATCTGTTCCGATTCCCCATTGAAATAGCGCAACCAGTACAACAGGAATCGTGACAATCAACGCACCCACATAAGGAATTAACACTGACAGACCAACCAAAACAGAAAGCAGCAATGAATAATCCAATCCAAGAAATGCAAACACCGCGTAGGTACAAATACCGACGATCACCATCTCGGTGACTTTACCCCGAATATAGTTAGTGATTTGCTGGTTCATCTCGCGCCATACCTGCCCGGCCAAAATGCGGTTACGTGGCAGGACCCGTTGCAATGCTTGCAACATCTGGTTTTTATCTTTTAGCAAGAAAAAGGCCATCAGTGGCACAAGAATCAGATAGATAGCCAGCGTTAACAAACCAATCAGTGAAGCCACCGAAAATTTCACTACAGACTCTCCGGCAGTTGAAATCTTACTGCGCAAATTTTCGGCCATCATATCAATGATGCCAGCATCAACCAAAGCCGGATAACGGGCTGGTAATGTCTGGGCATATTCATTAAACCGATTAATCATATTGGGTATATCTGACAACAGATTAATTCCCTGCTGCCATACAGTTGGCGCCACAATCAAGATGACCAACAAACTAATACTGGAAAAAATAATCAGCACAATACAAACAGCCACTGTGCGCGAACATCCCAGTCTTTCAAGTTTAGCCGTTGGCCATTCCAACAAATAGGCAAGAACAATCGCCACCAGCAAAGGTGTCAAAATGCCATGTAAGAAATAAATAATGCAAAACCCTGCCAACAAGATGACAAATAACGCAATAACTTGCGGATCAGTAAACCGACGGCGATACCACTGTATAATCATATCCAGCATTGACCAGGCTCCTTGATAGCAATATTCATATTTCTATTTTTCTTAAAAATTGATTAATTTTAAGGTACCCTTGTTTATCATACACGCATTATCTAAAACGATGGTCAAATGAGAGCATTTTTGTTTTATGAAAATAATGTCTAATCAATCTCTGACAGCAATATTAATCAGTACATTGTTGCTAACAAGCTCCCCTGTTCTCAGCGCCTCCATTGAAGATTCATTGCCGGATATCGGTACCACGGCAGGTTCAATCCTGAGCATCAATCAGGAACTGGCAATGGGCGATTTCTACGTTCGCCAGATGCGTGACAACGCTCCGCTGATTTATGACCCATTATTGACACAATACATTAATGCCCTTGGACAAAGGTTAGTGGCTCATGCAGACTCAGTTAAAACGCCTTTCCATTTCTATCTGATTGATAACCCGAATATCAATGCTTATGCTTTCTTTGGCGGTAATGTAGTACTCCATGCTGCACTTTTTCGTTATAGCCGTAATGAAAGCGAGCTTGCCTCCGTAATGGCTCACGAAATTTCCCACGTTACTCAACGCCACCTGGCACGAATGATGGAAGATCAGCAACGTACAGCACCGCTAGCCTGGGCAGGTACGTTGGGTTCTATTCTTTTGCTAATGGCTAGCCCACAAGCAGGGATGGCAGCCCTCAGCGGCACTATTGCCGGTATACAACAAGGCATGATCAGTTTTACTCAATCCAATGAACAAGAAGCTGATCGTATTGGCATGCAGACATTACGCAAAGCTGGCTTTGATCCTCAAGGTATGCCAGATTTTATGCAAATCATGGTAGATCAAACCCGTTACAGTTCTAAGCCACCAGAAATGTTACTCACTCACCCGTTACCTGACAGCCGCCTTGCTGATGCACGTAACCGCGCTAATCAATACCCGGCCCAGAACATTCCACAATCTCAAGATTTTCTGTTCGCCAGAGTTCGTGTTATGGGCATGTACACCACCGAGCAACGCGGCTATCTTGAGCAAATTTTAGAAAATTATCGAAGAGGCACAGCTAAAGAGCAACTTGCCGCCGCTTATGGCCGGGCAATCTTGCTTTCTCAAGATAAAAAATACACTGAGGCACGGGCTATTCTGGAACCACTGTTAGCAAAACAACCGGATAATGTCTGGTTCATTGACACAATGACTGATATCGACATTGAACAGAACCGAATTGCTCAGGCTATCACCCGGTTACAGAACGCTTTGCAGAAACAAAAGGACAATTTGGTATTGCAAATCAATCTCGCTAATGCACTTATTCACGCAAAACAATATCAACAGGCTTTAAAACTGCTTCATCGCTATACCTTCAATAATCCAGATGATCCCAACGGTTGGCACCTGATAGCCGAAGCTGCCGCCAAACAAGGAAAACGCCATGAAGAATTATCAGCACATGCTGAAGAAATGGCACTTCGCGGTCAGTTTGACAATGCCATCAAATACCTCAGTAGTGCCAGCGCACTCGTAAAATTAGGCAGCTACGATCAAGCACGTTATGATGCTCGTATCGATCAATTACGCCAGCTACAACAGCGTTACAGTCAATACAAACGTTAAGGAATTCTCATGCAACAGGTGACGATTTATCATAATCCCCGCTGCTCCAAAAGCCGTGAAACTTTGGCTCTTATTGAAGAACGGGGAATTAAACCACAGATTATTCTCTATCTGGAGGCTCCTCTCGCTGTAGAGCAATTATCTGTTCTGCTAGAACAGCTTGGTTTTCATGATGCACGCCAATTGATGAGAACGAAAGAAGAGCTATACAAAGAGTTGAATCTGGCTGATGAAAAACTCAGTCAGCATGATTTACTAAAAGCGATGATTGCCAATCCTAAACTGATTGAACGCCCGATCGTAGTTTGCGGTGATAAAGCTAGGCTTGGGCGCCCACCGGAAAAAGTAAAAGAACTTCTTGATTGATAAGAATATACCCAATGGATTTCAAGATGGATCGCGACGGCAAGGGAGCGAATCCCCGGGAGCATAGATAACGATGTGACCGGGGTGAGTGAGTGCAGCCAACAAAGAGGCAACTTGAAAGATAACGGGTATAGATGTGATGATGGTGACACCACCATCATCTTCAAAGGTACAAAATATCCTTCACAAATGGAATCGTCAGCTTGCGCTGGGCCACTATCGAAGCGTGATCTAACTGATTCAATGCCATAAACAAAGTCCGCATTTCTCTGTCTAATCTTTTCAGTAAAAAGCGCCCTACATCTTCTGGCAATTCAAAGCCGCGTAACTTCGCTCGCAATTGCAAGGCTTGTAATTTCTCATCATCAGAAAGCGGTTGTAATTTATAAATTTGCCCCCAATCCAGACGAGAAGCCAAATCAGGTAACTTAAGATTAATCTGGCGAGGTGGGCGATCGCCGCTAATAAGCAAACATGTGCGACCGATCTCTAGAATACGATTATAAAGATTGAAGATTGCCATTTCCCACTCTTCATCACCAGCAATACTCTCAATATTATCAATACAAACCAGTGATAAGTGTTCCATGCCATCAAGCACTTCAGGGATAAAATAAGCACGTTTATCCAGCGGAACATAACCCACAGCTTCATCTTTCAGGGACAATTCAGCACAGGCGGCATGCAACAAATGACTTCGGCCCCCACTGTCACGGGACCAAAAATAAATATAGCTGCCATGCGGCTGATTAATGGCCAATTTGATTGCAGCTAACAAGGTGGCATTTTCCCCCGGAAAGAAACTGGCAAAAGTTTCATCATCGGGAAGATACAAAGGTAACGAAAGCTGCGATGGCGTGTTCAGAAGCACCTCAAACAGAGCTGGTAATAAACGCCAACAAGTTTATCACAGAAAATAGTTGTAAATGAACTGTATAGGTAAATAATAAAAAAACTATTTTTAGGATTCAATAGGTTAAACCCTTTTCAGGCTCATACGCGCATAATATTTCGTCATAACACAGAACGGACCGCAAACTCCTATAAAATATTCCTCATGTAAGAACAGGAAAATTTAAGTTTTCAGTCCTATGTTATTTAAGAATTATGTTATTCAAGAACTATATTATTCAAGAAAAAGCCATCAGATAGTGAGTTTTATTCATTCTTAGCAGAGATCAATGTAATAGCTCTTTACTGATAACAAAAAGGCGATGGTAGTGATAATCCTTATCATGACCCCAGCAATAATTAGCCCAGGTTACATAAAAGTCATCCCATGAGGTAATCAAGTTCAGTGGACGCTCTTCTTTGGTGCCATCAGAAACATATACATGATAGCCATTAATACTGATAGCCCAAGCAATCATACGCTCCCAAAACCTACGTCCATCTAGCGTTTGCTCACTGTCAGATACAATAATGGAATATCGTTCAAGGAAAAACTTAAAAAACTCTTGTGGCAAGCCTCTCACTGCTCCGTCATGTTGAGGAAGGACTGTACGCCGCACAAGTATCTGTGTGCATGTTTTTTTTGATGGAACAATATGTTCCATAAATTCGAGCTTTACCGCATAAACCGTCTCCGGCATATCTACATCAGTCACCAATCTATATTGATTGCCAGAAACAGATGTCAGTAAACGGTAACCATATGGAGTAACCAATCCAGGCAACGAAAAGTCTTTCACCCCGCGTTCAATGAAAGCCTGAGTGTGTTCTACATTTTTCTCTGTCATGTTAAGTTTGATATCGAAATCTGCTTCTGGGATTAATACTGGCATTTTTTCTTTCACTTTATAATCATTCATCATTTCCTCCAGCGGTTGTCGGAGCACTTCTGACAAAAAACCGAAACCTTTAATTCCATAACTAAAATTTTCACACTAATACCCTATGGATTTCAAGATGCATCGCGGCGGCAAGGGAGCGAATCCCCGGGAGCATAGATAACTATGTGACCGGGGTGAGTGAGTGCAGCCAACAAAGAGGCAACTTGAAAGATGACGGGTATATACAATACAAACGAAGATCACATCCCATCCCTATTCCTTAAACTATTCTTGATTAATATGCGAACAAAATCGCAACATATTTAACATAAGTTGCTAGTCTTAATAAAAAGTGAAAGTTCTCAGCAACCACTTATCCCATAAGAAACGATATAACAAACTGGAGATTGAACAATGAAAAAAATCCTATTGTGTTGTGCGGCCGGTATGTCCACCAGCATGCTGGTACAACGCATGCAGGCAGAAGTGATAAAACGGGCATTGGACATTGAGATCAAGGCTGTTCCCACGGTTGAATTAGAACACATGATAGCCGACGCTGACGTTGTTTTACTCGGCCCACAGGTGAGGTATCAATTAGCCCATTTTTCCGCTATCGCCAAACCACTTGGTAAACCAATAGACGTTATTGACATGATGGATTATGGCACTCTTCGTGGTGATAAGGTTCTCGATAAGGCATTAAGCCTGTTGGAATAAGCAATTTCATCATCACGCGGAGTACCCTCATGAGTCTCTATACCTCTTTTATGCGTGTTTTAGAAAACCACATTATCCCATTTGCCGGGCGAATCGGTAACCAGCGGCATATTACAGCAATGCGTGACGGCTTTATCTCAGCCATGCCATTTTTGATCATCGGCAGCATAATGTTAATTGTGGCAAACCCACCCTTCGATTTACAGACTGCATCCTCATTCGGCCAAGCTTGGTTGTCCTTTGCCAAAACTCACTGGGACACCATCACAATGCCTTACTTTATGACGATGGGATTAATGAGTGTCTTTGTTTCGGTCGGTACCGCCTACAGTTTAGCTAAATCCTACGGTCTGGACGGGTTAACTTCGGCTTTACTGTCACTAATGGCGTTTTTGCTAGCAGCAGCACCACAAATAGAAAACAAAATAGCACTCGATTTCCTTGGTGGCACAGGTGTATTTACCGCATTAATTTGCGCTATCTGGTCAGTTGAATTAACGCGTTTACTAAAAAAATATAACATCACCATTCGAATGCCAACACAAGTGCCACCAGCAATCGCCCGTTCTTTTGAACTTCTGTACCCAGTTATAGGTATCTTGCTGACAGTTTATCCCGTCAGCTTGCTATTACAGAGTGAATTCAATCTACTTATTCCCGCAGCCATAATGCAGATGTTCCACCCACTCATTTCTGTCGGTGATACTCTGCCTGCCATTATATTGGCACTACTCATTTCTAACCTACTGTGGTTTGCCGGTATTCATGGCGCTAATATTGTCACTGGCTTGATGGCCCCTATTTTTATGGCAAATATTGCTGCCAATGCAACATTAATGGCTCAAGGTACTGCTACAACACACATTTTTACTGACCCTTACTGGTCGTTTTATATCTGTATTGGTGGCTCTGGTTCTACACTGGTTCTGGCGATTCTTTATCTGCGCAGCCGTTCTATACATTTGCGTACTATCGGAAAACTGAGCGTGGTTCCGTCCATATTCAATATTAACGAACCACTACTGTTTGGCTCACCGATTGTGATGAATCCAACCTTATTCATTCCATTACTGGTTGTGCCATTGGTCAATGCAGTATTGTCCTACAGCGCCCTGCATCTTGACCTGGTGCATAAAATGGTCGCCATTTCGCCCTGGACTACACCGGCGCCATTCGGCGCAATGATTTCCGCCGCCTGGGATTATCGTGCGGCAGTGCTAGTGATCATACTCACGATAATCGACCTCTTTATCTGGTATCCCTTCTTCAAAATTTATGAAAAACAGTTGGTCAACGAAGAAGATAAACAGCGAGAAAACACAGCATCCACTGGTGTAGAAACTCAATCCCAACCCTAATTTTCGGAGGCTTTACACATGGATTTAGAAAAAACGATTGATTTAGAAAAAACGATTGTAGAACTGCTGGTTCATGCTGGAAGCGCACGCAGTCATGCACTAATGGCATTACAACATGCCAGAAACGGTGACTTTCAAACAGCACAAACACTGATGGCAGAATCCCAGCAGGCAATCAAAGAAGCACACACGATTCAAACTACCCTCATCGGATTGGATGAAGGCTGCGGTAAATTACCTGTCAATCTCATCACCGTCCATGCGCAAGATCATTTAATGAACGCAATGGTTATTCAAGATCTTGCCAGCGATATGATTGAACTCTATCGCCGAATACCATCGCAAGAGGAAAAGATATGAAACGAATCAAAATAGCCGTTATTGGTGGCGGTAGCAGCTACACACCTGAATTAGTCGAAGGGCTTATTCAACACCAAAAAAACATTCCATTATCTGAACTGGCATTGGTTGACATTGACAGTGGAAAACAGAAAGTAGAAATTATCGCCGCGCTTACTCGCCGTATGTTAGCTCGTCACGGCATGGAATACGTTATTGTCAGCATCCATTTCACACCCGATAACGCCATTCGCGGCGCCAATTTTATTTTAACTCAACTGCGTGTCGGCCAGCTTCCGGCTCGCGCCGCGGACGAGCGTCTGGGGCTAAAATATGGCTTGATCGGTCAGGAAACTACCGGCGTAGGCGGCTTTGCCAAAGCATTACGTACCATCCCCGTTTTGCTGGATATTGCCCATAAAGTTGAAAAACTTGCACCAGACGCGTGGATTATTAACTTCACCAATCCAGCCGGGATCGTTACCGAAGCGATTTCCCGCTATAGCAAAGCAAAAATTATCGGCCTATGTAATGTCCCGGTCACAATGCATCACATGATAGCTAATATGCTACAATGCCCTTATCAGGATGTGCAGTTACGCTTTGCCGGGCTGAATCATATGGTCTGGGTACATCAAGTACTGGTTGCAGGTCAGGATAAAACTCAACAGGTACTTGATATGCTATGCAATGGTGCAGTCTTAACCATGAATAATATTCAAGAGGCGCCCTGGCCTCCACCACTGCTCAAGGCTCTAGGCGCGATACCCTGCCCTTATCATCGCTACTTCTACCAAGCCCGCAATATGTTACAGGAAGAGCGCGAGGCTGCATTCGAACAAGGCACACGAGCAGAACAAGTCATGAAAGTAGAACAGGAACTATTTGAACTGTATGCTGATCCAGAACTCGATCACAAGCCAGAACAACTCAGTTTCCGCGGTGGTGCATTCTATTCTGAGGTTGCACTGGATCTGATTTGCGCCATTCATAACAATCTCGATAGCCAATTGGTCGTCAATACCACAAACCACGGTGCTATTCGAGGTTTACCGGACGATGCTGTCATTGAAACCAACTGTATTATTAATGCAGAAGGCGCCCACCCGCTGACGTTCGGCCGCCTGCCTGACAGTATGTATGCTCTGACACAACAGATAAAAACCTATGAACGCTTAACGATCAAAGCAGCGATTCATGGCGATCGCAATGCTGCACTGTTGGCACTGATCACCAACCCACTGGTTGCCGATATAGACATTGCTTCACCACTATTGGATGACATATTAACGATAAACCGTGATTATCTGCCGCAATTCCAATGAATAAGCGGTACCTGATGAGTTAATTTGAAATCAGAACAAGCATAAAATTAAAGCGATATCTGCTATTTCTGACTAATAGATATCGCTAACTAACTTTGTAACCTCGGTGGCGAACATTTACTTTCCTGCCTCCCTTACGAATAAAATAATGACCATCATCCCCGCCTCTTCATAATGAAAACTACTCAAAGCGGGGAAATCAGCCCAAGTTTATTACCCCATTATTTACCGTGCTTAACAGATTCAACGGAAGATTCAATATATCGTTCTTCGGGACGGAAAACCGTGACCAGACGGAAAATCAAACTCATACCGATACCTACGATCGTTGCCAGCGCCATGCCTTTAAGTTCAGCAACACCGATATTAATTTTCGCCCCACTGACGCCAATGATAAGAATCACGGAAGTCAGGATAAGATTTTGTGCTTTGTTGTAATCTACTTTTGAATCAATCAGCACTCGAATACCTGACGCGCCAATAACGCCATAAAGCAACAGCGAGACACCTCCCATGACCGGAATCGGCACGGCCTGAATTGCTGCCGCCAATTTACCGACGCAGGAGAGCAAAATCGCCAGCACCGCAGCACCACCAATAACCCAGGTACTGTAAACTTTGGTAATTGCCATGACACCAATATTCTCGCCATAAGTTGTATTTGGCGTTGAACCAAAGAAACCGGAAATCACGGTTGAAAAACCATTTGCAAACATAGAACGGTGCAAACCCGGCTCTTTTAGCAAATCTTTCTTCACAATATTCGCCGTTACAACTAAATGACCAACATGTTCAGCTATGACAACCAGCGCCGCAGGCAAGATAGTCATAATAGCGAACCATTCAAAACGTGGTGTATAAAAAGTTGGCAATGCAAACCACGGCGCTTCACGTACCGGCGTCAGATCAACTACGCCCATCAGGAACGCCAACGCATAACCTACCAATACGCCAATAAGAATCGGGATGATAGCCAAGAATCCACGGAACATAACTGAACCAAGAACGGTTACCGCCAGTGTTACCAGAGAAATGGTCAATGTTGTTGAATCAACATCGGCACCTTCCGCCGGACGCAAACCTGCCATATCAGCCGCAACACCGGCAAGTTCCAGACCGATAACAGCAACAATCGCCCCCATTGCCGCAGGTGGAAACAGCGCATTAATCCAACTTCGCCCTGCCACCTTAACAATCAGTGAAACCAGACAAAACAGCACGCCACATATAATAAAACCACCCAAAGCTAATTCATATCCCAGAGGCAACAACAATAAGACCGGTGAAATAAAAGCAAAGCTCGATCCCAAATACGCCGGAACCTTTCCTTTGCAAATCACCAGATACAACAATGTACCGATACCATTAAATAGCAGAACTGTCGCTGGGTTGATTTTAAACAAAATCGGCACCAATACCGTCGCACCAAACATAGCAAAAAGATGCTGGAAGCTGAGTGGAATGGTCTGTAAAAAAGGAGGCCGCTCATCTACCCCAATAATGCGACGGGTCATCTTATTTATCCTCTTAATATTATCGCGTCAGAACCAAAAAAAAGCCGACTCAAAAGTCGGCTAACTTATTATTTCGTACCAAATATTTTATCGCCTGCATCCCCCAAGCCAGGAACAATGTATCCCTGTTCATTGAGTCTCTCATCAATAGAAGCTGTATACAGTTCCACATCAGGATGGGCTTTTTCCAACGCGGCAATACCTTCAGGAGCAGCCACCAAAACTAGCACTTTAATCGACTGGCAGCCTGCTTTTTTCAGTAAATCGATAGTTGCAATCATGGAACCACCGGTTGCCAACATGGGGTCAACCACCAGCGCCATACGTTCATTAATATTGGAAGCCAATTTCTGAAAATAAGGGACAGGTTCTAAGGTTTCTTCATTACGATAAACCCCTACGACGCTGATCCGGGCACTAGGAACATTCTCCAATACACCATCCATCATCCCCAATCCCGCACGCAGAATAGGTACGACGGTTATTTTTTTACCTTTAATCTGCTCAACTGCTACTGGGCCACACCAGCCATCAATAGTGACTTTTTCTGTTTCTAAATCAGAAGTTGCTTCATAAGTCAGAAGGCTTCCAATTTCTGCGGCCAGTTCACGGAAGCGTTTGGTGCTGATATCATGCGCTCGCATCAGGCCGAGTTTATGTTTAACAAGTGGGTGATTCACCTCAACGATCTTCATGGACCTCTCCTACTGTATGTCATGTCGCCAGCAGACAAAAAAACGGCGAGATTATACCGTCTTTTACCCATAACACCACTACCAATCCGTTGATTTTCATTAAACATAGCCCTAATTGCCGCGAACTAAGATCCTAAATAAGAGTCTCGCAAACGTTTGCTTAGACTGTTAGAATTGTTACTATTCTGTCTTAATTTATCAAACGCAACCGCCTTGGGGGCTTCGAGTGACCAACAAAACCTCTCTCAGTTATAAAGATGCCGGTGTCGATATCGACGCCGGTAATGCCTTAGTCAACCGTATTAAAGGTGTTGTAAAACAGACCCGTCGCCCAGAAGTTATGGGCGGTTTAGGTGGGTTTGGCGCTTTATGTGCATTACCACAAAAATACCGTGAGCCAATTCTGGTTTCTGGTACTGATGGTGTCGGCACCAAGTTGCGTCTGGCAATGGATCTCAAACGCCATGACACTATTGGCATTGACTTAGTTGCAATGTGTGTCAATGACCTGGTTGTTCAAGGTGCGGAACCCCTGTTTTTCCTTGATTACTATGCAACCGGGAAACTGGATGTTGATACGGCTGCCAGCGTTATCAGCGGTATCGCAGAAGGCTGTCAATTATCCGGCTGTGCTCTGGTTGGTGGTGAAACCGCAGAAATGCCGGGGATGTACCACGGTGAAGATTATGATGTTGCCGGCTTCTGCGTTGGCGTGGTTGAAAAATCAGAAATTATCGATGGCAGTAAAGTTCAGGCGGGTGATGCCTTGATTGCCCTCGCCGCCAGTGGCCCTCACTCAAACGGCTATTCTCTGATACGTAAAATTCTGGCCGTCAACAACACCGATCCAGAAGCAACAGAGCTTGAAGGTAAATCATTGGCAGATCACCTACTCGCCCCGACAAAAATTTATGTGAAATCCCTTTTATCCTTGATTGAACAGGTTGATATTCACGCTATTGCTCATCTAACCGGTGGCGGTTTCTGGGAGAATATTCCGCGTGTTCTGCCTGAAAATACCCAAGCACAGATTAACGAATCCAGTTGGCAATGGCCGGCCATATTTAACTGGCTGCAACAGACAGGCAATGTCAGCCGTCATGAAATGTACCGTACATTCAACTGTGGTGTTGGAATGGTGATTGCATTACCACCAACAGCCGTTGAACACGCGATTGAATTACTCACTACGGCCGGTGAAAAAGCCTGGCAAATCGGCACTATCGCGACACTGAAAGAGGGTGAACAACAGGTCGTCATTAAATGAAAAATATCGTTGTACTCATCTCTGGCAGTGGCAGTAATCTCCAGGCGGTGATTGACGCCTGCCAGCAGAACAGAATCAATGGGCAGGTTTGCGCGGTATTGAGTAATAGCGCAAACGCTTACGGTCTGTTACGCGCTCAACAGGCGGATATTCCCACCCATGTTATTAGCCCGAAAAACTATGCAGATCGTCAGGCTTATGATGAAGCGCTAAAACACGTGATTGATCAGTATCAACCAGATTTGCTGGTCCTCGCGGGTTATATGCGTATTCTGACGCCAGACTTTGTTCAGCACTATCTTGGCCGCCTGTTAAATATTCATCCTTCTCTGTTACCCAAATATCCTGGTCTGCATACTCACCGCAAAGCGATAGCGAATGGAGATACAGAACACGGCACTTCCGTCCATTTTGTGACAGAAGAGTTGGATGGCGGCCCGGTGATCTTGCAAGCTAAAGTTCCTATTTTTGCCGATGATCAGGAAAATGAGGTTGTTAAACGGGTTCAGACTCAGGAACACAACATCTATCCATTAGTTATCAACTGGTTTATCGAAGGGCGCCTAAGTATGGTTAATGGCAAAGCGTATCTGGATGGAAAGATCCTCCCTCCAGAAGGCTATGCCGCAGAATAATCTATTTAAACCCTATGGATTTCAAGATGGATCGCGACGGCAAGGGAGTGAATCCCCGGGAGCATAGGCAACTATGTGACCGGGGTGAGCGAGTGCAGCCAACAAAGAGGCAACTTGAAAGATAACGGGTATATTAACGGCTAATTACAGTGCTGTGGTAACATACCCGGCACTGCGAACTATATTAATTATGTTCCTTTTTTATTAAAAACATAACATTGAGGTGTCAAATGTCTGGTGGTTCTCATACTCCACCTGTTAGGTTACGTCCCCTTGAGCGGGAAGATCTGCCTTTTATCCATCAATTAGATAACAATGCTAGCGTCATGCGTTACTGGTTCGAAGAACCTTATGA
This sequence comes from Photorhabdus kayaii, assembly GCF_025384895.1. Classification (NCBI taxonomy): domain Bacteria; kingdom Pseudomonadati; phylum Pseudomonadota; class Gammaproteobacteria; order Enterobacterales; family Morganellaceae; genus Photorhabdus; species Photorhabdus kayaii. The sequence continues at coordinate 72,461 of NZ_JAJAFZ010000011.1, read as the reverse complement.
AGCTTTCGTTGAACTGAGCGATCTCTATGACAAACATATTCACGATCAGAGCGAGCGCCGGTTTATTATCGCAAGTTCTGACGCCAAAGTTGGTTTGGTTGAATTAGTCGAAATCGACTATATCCACCGCCGGTCAGAATTTCAGATTATTATCGATCCCGCCTATCAGGGCCAAGGCCATGCAACCAAAGCGGCAAAACTGGCAATGGAATATGCATTTTCCGTACTTAATCTGTATAAACTCTACCTGATTGTTGATAAAGAGAATGTCAAGGCCATTCACATCTATAATAAACTAGGTTTCTATACTGAGGGCGAATTAATAGACGAATTCTTTATTAATGGCAGTTACCGCACCGCCATTCGCATGTGCGTTTTCCAACATCAATATTTTGCATCTAAGGAAGATGAAAAAATGAGTCAGCAGATACTGACGATAAGATAGCGACAAACGACGCCCCGTCGTATTCAAAGTTTCAATACTTTTACCTCAACACCTGGAGTAACCATGTCCCAAGACAGGCTCTATACCGAGAAAGAACTGAGTTGGTTATCATTCAACGAACGTGTGCTTCAAGAAGCAGCGGATAAGAGCAATCCATTAATAGAACGGATGCGGTTTCTTGGTATTTACTCCAATAATCTGGATGAATTTTACAAAGTCCGTTTTGCTGATGTGAAACGGCGAATATTAATCAATGAAGAACGAGGATCGGCCACCAGCGCTCGAAATGTATTGAAAAAAATTCAAGCTAAAGTGGCTAAAACCGATCAAGAATTTGATGTGCTCTATAATGAATTGCTACTAGAAATAGCTCGCAATCAAATTTTTCTCATCAATGAACGACAAATTTCACCAAATCAACAAATCTGGTTACGTCAATATTTTCGTCAACATCTGCGGCCACACATTACGCCAATTCTGATCAATCCAGAAACCAACCTGGTTGAATTTCTAAAAGATGACTACACTTATCTGGCAGTTGAAATTGTCCACGGCCAGAATATTCAATATGCACTATTGGAAATTCCGTCAGATAAGGTGCCACGTTTTGTTAACTTGCCGCCTGAAATGCCACACCGCCGCAAGTCAATGATCCTGCTAGACAATATTATGCGTTATTGTCTTGATGAAATTTTCAAAGGCTTTTTCGATTATGATTCACTGAACGCCTATTCAATGAAAATGACCCGTGATTCTGAATATGATTTAGCAACAGAGATGGAATCAAGCTTGCTCGAACTCATGTCATCCACGCTGAAACAACGGCTGACAGCGGAACCAGTAAGATTCGTTTATCAACGAGAAATGCCAGATGAAATGGTGGGGTTACTGCGTAGCAAACTTGGCTTGTCAAACAATGACTCGGTGATTGCCGGCGGACGCTATCACAATTTTAAAGATTTCATTAAATTCCCCAATGAGGGGAAGAGAAACCTACTCAATAAACCTTTACCGAGATTACGGCACACTTGGTTTGATAATTTCCGCAATGGTTTTGATGCGATTCGTGAACAAGATGTGCTGCTCTATTATCCCTATCACACCTTTGAACATGTGCTGGAATTATTACGTCAGGCTTCTTTCGATCCAAGTGTACTTTCCATCAAGATCAATATTTATCGGGTAGCAAAAGACTCCCGCATTATTGATTCCATGATCCATGCTGCCCATAACGGTAAAAAAGTGACCGTCGTGGTTGAATTACAGGCTCGATTTGATGAAGAAGCCAATATTCATTGGGCCAAACGGCTAACCGAAGCGGGTGTACATGTTATTTTCTCAGCACCGGGACTAAAAATTCACGCAAAACTGTTTTTTATTTCCCGTCTGGAAGGTGAAGAAATTGTTCGCTATGCCCATATTGGTACCGGCAATTTTAATGAAAAAACCGCTCGCCTCTACACCGACTACTCCTTGCTGACAGCAAATCCCAAAATTACTAACGAAGTGCGCCGGGTATTCAACTTTATTGAGAATCCTTACCGCCCGGTCAAATTTGAAAACCTGATGGTTTCGCCGCAAAATTCCCGCGCAATGCTCAACCAGCTTATTTCACAGGAAATCGCCAATGTCAGAGCGAATAAGCCCGCAGGTATTACGTTAAAGATCAATAACCTGGTTGATAAAGAGCTGGTGGACCGCCTATATGACGCTTCGGAGGCAGGGGTAAAAATACGCCTACTGATACGTGGTATGTGCTCACTGGTGCCCAACCAGCCAGGATTTAGCGAAAATATTCAGATCACCAGTATCGTTGACCGTTTTCTCGAACATGATCGGGTTTACGTATTCACTAATGACGGCGACGAAAAAGTCTTTCTCTCGTCTGCTGATTGGATGACCCGTAATATCGACTACCGAATTGAAGTTGCGGTTTGCCTGCTTGATCCACAATTAAAACAACGGGTACTGGACATTCTCGAATTACAATTCAACGATACGGTAAAAGCCCGTTACGTCGATAAAGAACTGAGCAATAGTTACGTGCCACGGGGTAATAAGCGGAAAATCCGGGCACAACTCGCTATTTATGACTATATAAAAGCCCTCGAACAACCTGAACCAAGAGCTTAATTTATGCCGCTAACACATGACAAGCCGACGCCCAGACCAATAGAAATTGCGGCTATTGATCTGGGTTCAAACAGTTTTCATATGATTATTGCCCGAATTGTTAACGACGCCTTTCAGATTTTAGGTCGCTTAAAACAACGGGTCCATCTTGCCGACGGTCTTGATAACAACAATCAATTAAGCGAAGAAGCAATAACACGCGGTCTTGCCTGTCTGGCTTTATTTGCTGAACGGTTACAAGGCTTTCCTGCTGATAACGTTTGTCTGGTGGGCACTCACAGCTTACGTGAAGCCAGCAATGCCAAAGAATTTATCAAACGTGCTAAAGACGTTATCCCCTACCCGATTGAAATTATTTCCGGCCATGAAGAAGCTCGTCTGATCTATATGGGGGTAGAACATACACAACCAGAAAAAAACCGTAAACTGGTGATTGATATTGGCGGCGGCTCCACTGAATTGGTCATTGGGGAAAATTTTGAACCATTATTAGTAGAAAGCCGCCGAATGGGATGCATTAGTTTCGCCCACCAATTCTTTCCCGATGACGAAATTAGCGCAGAAAAATTCCGTCGAGCGCGGCTTGAAGCTGCACAAAAATTGGAAAATCTCTCGTGGCAGTACCGCATCACTGGCTGGAATTCAGCGCTTGGGGCATCCGGGACCATTAAAGCGGTGTATGAAGTGCTGGTCGCAATGGGGGAAAAGGACGGATTAATCACCCCTGAACGGCTGGAGATGTTGGTCAAAGAAATACTCAAATTCAAGAAATTAAAAACCTTCGACTTACCCGGACTATCGGATGATCGTAAACACTTTTTTATTCCTGGTTTGGCTATCTTATGCGGTATATTCGATGCCCTGCATATAAAAGCATTACAACTCTCAGATGGCGCACTACGTGAAGGCGTTTTATATGAAATGGAAGGCCGTTTCCGTCATCAAGATATCCGCCAGAGAACCGCAAGAAGCCTGGTTGAACACTATAATATCGACAGAGAACAGGCAAAGCGTGTACTTCATACGACTGAAACACTTTACCAACAGTGGGCAATCCAGAACCCTAAACTAGTGCAACCTCAACTCGAAGCGATTTTACACTGGGCGGCAATGTTACACGAAGTTGGATTAAGTATTAACTTAAGCGGATTACAGCGACACTCTGCCTATATTCTGCAAAACACCAACTTACCCGGCTTTAATCAAGAACAACAATTACTGCTGGCAACCTTGGTTCGCTGTCATCGTAAGACAATAAAACTGGATGATTTACCAAGATTCAATTTATTCAAGAAAAAACAGTATCTGCCATTAATTCAAATCCTGCGTCTGGCAACTTTACTCAATAATCAACGCCAATCCACAACCATTCCTGAATCACTCAGACTGGTTACTGATGATAGTCATTGGGCGCTCTACCTGCCTTACAATTATTTATCAGAAAACACCCTGATGCAGCTTGATCTGGAAAAAGAGCAAGGTTACTGGCATAACGTTGCGGGTTGGCAATTAGAAATAGCCGAGGAATCAATATAAAGATATCAGACAATGAAAAAAAAGAAGCGATCTCAGATAATTAAATTGGTTTTACTTATCAGCTTTCTGATTTTATTTGGCCGTTTCATTTACTCATCCATAGCGGCATTAGAACATCATCAGCAAAATAAAAAGGTCATAATAGAGAAAAGCGAAAATCATCAGATGAAATAATCAACTTAGTGCTGATTATTATTAATCAATATCATACCTCACTATTTCCCCGAATCCTTCGGGGAAACAAGCTATTATCAATGTCATAATTTCAAAAGAATGACACCGGTTATTATTATCACAATACCAATCCACTGAATTCGACTCAACCGTTCTCCGCGAATAAAAAAGCCTAATAAAGCGGTAACTCCACTTGCCAATGAACTCAGAACAGTAACAACGGCAACATGTCCCGTTGCAGAACCATAAGCTAATGAAGCAAACCCGATCAGACTAAAGAAACTAATTGAAAAAACCAGAGAGATAATTGAAATCGGCGGTAATGATAAGTTTCCTTTTTTTAATAGCGTGAGAAATAAAACAACCACAGCGGTTAAATAGTAAACCCATAATGCATTGATAACACCCAGATCTCTAACAGCAAATTCCCCTTGCAACCAGAAGCCTAAACCAAACATCAGTGAAGACAAAAGTGCAAAGACAATTGAACCGGATGATTCTCGTTGTCCATCTTTTGATTTCGGTATACTGGTTAGACAGGCCCCAACAACACAAATAAATAGACTAAACAAAACCAAAGCGGTCATTGGTTTCCCATTTATCAGTGACAAAATCGTGGTAATAGCACCATAAAGCGAAACAATCGGCGCGACAATCGAGGCTTTGCCGATTGATAATGCTTTAAGCAGAAACACCATTGCCATTAAATTGCAAACCGAAGCAACAACACAGATGGTCAGTTGAAAAAAGTTTGCATTAACAAACGACATCTCAAAATAAAAAAACAGCAACAACGATAAAACAAAAAAACCAAATAGCTGACTGTAGAATAAAGATTTAGCAACGCCGACTTTTCTTGCGACTTGCCCTGCCAAAAAATCAGTACTCCCCCAACACAATGCTGAAATCAACCCCATCAGAATAGCCATAGTGATAATCTCTTATTAATTTATTTTTATACCCGTCATCTTTCAAGTTGCCTCTTTGTTGGCTGCACTCACTCACCCCGGTCACATAGTTCTCTATGCTCCCGGGAATTCGTTACCTTGCCGTCGCGATCGATCTTGAAATCCATAGGGTATAACTGAACGCTATTAGCAATACGTGTCGCATTTTCCATCGCTTCCTCACAACTATTACCATAAGCCAGAACATAACCGACAATAGAACCAAAATTTTTATTTTTTGATGAATTTTTACTTTTCGATGAACTTTGATTATTTAACGAAATAGTAAAAGGCGTTTTTTTAAACCCTGCGGAAATGAAATAAGGGATATCAGTATCTATTCTAATATCATTGACAACCCCCTCACCACGATAAAAAACAAATGCATCAGCGACAAATGGATAAACTATTTCCGACGCTGGTGATATAGAGCTTTCGATACCACAAACAAAATCGACCAAGTATTTGACCATATTAATCCCAGAGGTCATGAAGATCTGTTGAGCCGCTCTGGCACCCGCTATGCGCAAATTGATTTCAACTAATACGGGCCCACGAGAGGTATAAATAAATTCTACATTTATTGCACCACCCCGTAATCCCAACGCGGCTACCCACTCCTTAACAAACTTACAAGCCATTGCAAACTCAAATTCAGACAATTCAGCAGGATGAGATAAGCCGATCATACACAGGTCATCATCAGGAGAAACGAAAATTCTATTGATACCAATTAAATGCCATTCATCATGACTATAAATTAATTCTGCCCCATAAAAATTTCCTTGCAGGAACTCTTCTATCAAGAACTCTTCATTAACTTTACCGAGCATTGACATTGTGCCATTAGATGAAATTTCTGCAACCACATGGTGGTAATCATCTTGAGATTTACAAAGTGATACCCCATAAGCCCCCGCATCACGAAGTGGCTTAATTACAAACGGAAAAGGAACCTTAGGATTTTCTGGAATATTATTATAAGAAAAAACCTCGTAAGCAGGTTGCTCATAACCATGTTGTGCTAAGATATCCCTGACATTCTTCTTACTAAATGCATTCCTCAAACCATCTATATCCGGGTGAGGTAAACCGAATTCTAACGCTACTTCAGACGCCACAATCATAAAATCATCATAGCAACCTAAAATTGCAGCAACAGGAATACGGTTATCTTTAATTAAATTAATGATATCTGTACTATTTCTCGTATCAACATAATAAATATTATCAAATAATTCCTTTCTTAAATCATCATATAATCCTTTATTCATTGATTCCATTGAAGTCAATAACACAGGAGAAAATCCCAAATCTCTAATATAATCAATTGCCGAACATTCAACCGGTCTTGCTTCAATAAAAATAAAAACACGCATATCTACCCCATCGTTAGTTGATATTTATTAATTTATGACACTTTCTTCATTCCTGAAATCATCTAATTTTACTTAATAATAAAAAATTTCATTAAAATTAAGACAACCTAATTATCATGTATAGTTCCAACTAAGATGACTTTCAAATAAAAAAACCGCCAGAATACAACCAGATTCAGCTCTTTAATACATAACCAATTAAATAATAAAAAGAATTTTTTCATAAAAATAATTTTTCCGCCAAGATAAAATAGTTATTCATTTTTAAAATAAAAAAACAATCAATTATTCTATTTTAATAAAAAATTTTATTTGACATAACAGACTTTATATACTTTTATTAATACTACATTGATTTACGGATATTTTTTAGTTAACGGAATAAATTGTTTAAATTAATTTATTGTTCCCAAATCTTCTTCTTATATATTTTCATTTATAGGAGTATTTATGTCATCTCATGAAATTAAAAAAACAGTATTTAGCCCCTCTCCGTGGGAAAATAAAATGGGATACTCAAGAGGAAAAAGAGTTGGTAATCAGATATTTATTGCAGGATGTGTCGCTTCAGATGGTGATGGAAATGTTATGGGGGAAAATGCTTACGAGCAAACTCTATTTATCATAGAAAAAATTGAGAAATATTTAAAAGAGCTTGATGCAGAACTGACTGACGTTGTCAGCACAGTAACACATTTAACAGACTTCCAACATTTTGATGATTACTGTCGAGCATTTAATGAAAAATTTGGCGATATACGCCCGGTCAATACGACTATTGCCGTTAAATCGATGGTAAAACCAGAACATTACGTTGAAATTACAACTATTGCTATCGATAGCAAATAGTTAAATCAAAGAATAATACCAATGGTAATTGATCTACCTGGAGGCTTGGCATGAATAAAATTAGCGTGCTCCCCGGCTCCACGCTTAACGGGGAAATAGTCATACCCTCATCTAAGCCTCATATCCAAAGAGCGCTACTATTAGCACTATTGAATGAAGAAACAACAACCGTAAATAATATATCGTGGTGTACCGAAACCGAAGATCTCCTTATTGCTTTACAACAATTTGGTCTGCAAATTCTGGACAGAAGTGAAAACCACATCATATTGAAAGGGGCACATCCAATCTATCATTGTAATGGGATTATTAATGCTAACGGTTCTGGCATGTTATTTAGAATCAGTGTCGCTTTAGCGTCACTAACAGAAAAGGAAGTTTATATAAAATGCAATGATTCACTGTTTAACAGAGAAAGTCTGTATGATGAATCATTTTTTTCATACCTGAATGTATTTGCAGAAAAGCGAGAAGAAAATATTGTCATTATTTCCAGAAGAATATATCCATCACAATCGCCATTAAACTTCAATAAGAGTACTCAATTTCTATCATTCTCTCTTCTTGTTTCACCATTTATGAAAGGGAAAAGTATTATCATTAACAACAACGGCGAAACTAAGAATGGATATGTCGATATAACAATTAACATGATGGCGTTATTGGGAAGTCAAATCACGCGAATAGGCAGCACATTTATTTCAACTGAATATCAACCAAGGGATATTACTATTAACATCCCCTCTGATTTCACATCACTAAGCTACATTGCTTCGTCAATATTAAGTATTAATCGACCAAGCAAAGTCACCATCAGAAGTTATTATTTGGGTAATACCATTAACGAAAGAGTATTATTTAACATATATAAAAAATTTGGTATGAATTTAAACTATAACCCAATTAAGAATGAACTTAATATCAGCCTGGAGGAGGAACATAACACCATTACAGATGAAATTTACTTAAATGAACTTCCTTCCGTTGCCACTAACATTATCGCGGCAGCGATTAATGGCAATGGAGATATGACATTTTCCGGTCTTAATGCTATAAACAATCATAAATGTCAACGCGCATTTATTATCAACGAAAATATACGCATGATGGGCGGTAAAAGTTATTTAATTTTTAATGACACTGGGACTTTCAACAAAATAAAGATCAATGGTAACGGACCATTAAACGGAGGCGTCGAAATATTCAGTTACTATGATCATCGGATTTGCGCATCCAATATTATTGCATCACTAGGGGCAAGAGAACGAACAACGGTTAATCATATACATAAATTAGATGATGGTTTTCCTGGATTTATCCAATCCTTAACTTCTCTCGGAGCTAAAATAAGTTAGCTAACAGTATAAAAGCGAGACAAAAATATGAATTATTATGGTAATAATCATCCGCCATTTATCGAAATAAACAAAACCAAATCATTAAATGGCTCAATAACTTTACCTGCCTCCAAAAGTTCTTCAACTCGCGCCATTCTGACTGCATCATTAACGGAAGGTACAAGTAAAATAAATAACATGGCATCAGGGAACAATACAACAGCAATGAAATTAAACTGTTCCCGTTTAGGGGCATCATTTAATAGTGATATTACAGGGACAATCGTAGAAGGTATAGATATCAGAAAAATTAATAAAAAAATCATCTTTAACCCAGGTAATTCTGGCGTTGTATTAAGGCTATTAATGGGAGTAGCCGGTTATTTACCTGATACTGAATTTATTACAGAATACAGTTACTCCCTGGGTACACGATCACAATCAGAAATGGTCAATGCACTAAAATTACTCAATATTCAGTGCACCTCAGTTGGGCCTGATTCACTTTTACCGATAAGCATGAAATCAAGTAGAAACATCGGTAGTTACACTGAAATTTCATGCAGAAAGAGCTCTCAATTCCTGAGTGGACTACTTTACTTAGGTGCCATTAGTGAACGAGATCTGCAAATAAAAGTCATCGATACAATTACCGCACCATCGATGGTTCACACGACAATTAATAATTTGCGCAAAGCGGGCATTAATATCGAATATGATGATAAATTCCGTAATTTCTTTACGACAGGAAAAAATCGATTTATTCCATCAGAATTTAGCGTCGGCGCTGATCCAGCCAGCACAGCGGCAATCCTTGCACTTTGCGCCTCACTGAATTCTGATGTCACCCTAAACGGTTTCTTTGAGGAAGAATTAGGTAATGGCGCGGTGGTGGATTATTTAATTAACAGTGGAACGAAAATCAACTTCATCAGGGATGATTGTCTCAATATTCGATCTGGCGGAACCCTAAAAGCGCAGGATTTCGATGGTTCACTGGCACCAGATGCGGTACCAGCACTTGCTGCATTAGCTGCGTTTGCCGACGGTAAAAGCGTTTTCTATAACATTGAACATATCCGCTATAAAGAATCAGACAGAATTTCTGATTTTCGGCGGGAATTAGACAAAATAGGGATTAGATCAGAAGAGAAGCTAGACCAATTAATTATTTATGGCAATCCATATGGATATAAAGGCGGCATTATTGTTGATGGTCATTACGATCATGGATTAATCATGGCACTCACAACAATAGGTTTACATTGTGATGAGCCTCTCATTATCAGTGAGCCATATCATGTTGGTCAAACCTATCCAGAATATTTCGCCGAAATATTCACATTAGGCGCCAATGTGAACGAATTAAAATATTCTAGCCCTATACCAGAAGACGTTTAAATATCATTGATAACTCTTAACCAAAGGAATTCACTATGTGTGGAATTGGTGGCGTTTTTAATACAGAAAATAGGCTTATTGATGATATTGAGAATAAGCTACAGACGATAATGTCAAAAATAGCACATCGAGGCGATCCATCTCGATTTAATGAGAAGATTGTCAGAAATAATTTTTCAATCGCAACCAACAGACTTGCTATCGTCGAACGCGATTCAGCCTATCAACCCATATCAAATCAGGAACATGATCTTCATCTTGTTCTGAATGGTCAAATTTATAATTACAAGTCTCTTCGAAATGAATTGATTAAACAAGGTTATCAATTTAAAAATGGTGGCGATGCAGAAGTTGTCCTAATTGCCTATATTTGCTATGGCAAAGCATTTATTAAAAAATTAGATGGCATGTTTAGTTTTATTCTATTTGATAATAAGAATAATAAATTCTTATTAGGCAGAGATCACGTCGGTATAAAACCTCTCTATTACACCCAAAAAGAGGGTAACTGGTATGTAGCATCAGAAATAAAATCATTGATCGAGTTTAACTCAGAAATTAAACCTGTTGAACCCGGTTCAATTTTCGACGGATTTACTAGTGAGAAATATATTAGCTACGACACAACTATCCCAGCAAGCAGCGATAACTTCGAACAGGCAAAAGAAAAAGTCTATTCACTGTTAGATAATGCCGTCAGAAAGCGGGTTGACACAGACCTCCCTGTGTCAATTATGTTTAGCGGCGGCATAGACAGCACCATCGTGCTTTATCTTGCAAAAAAATATCACCACGATATTACCGCGATTTCATTTGGATTACCGGGTTCAAAAGACATTGAAATCGCCCAAAGATATTGTTCTGAGAATAATATAAAGCATATTATATATACATTTACTCAGGAAGAATTAATCAATAATATCCAAGATGCTATCTATTATGGTGAATTTTTCGAACAAATCGATGCGATTGATTCAACTATTGCTCACTTTGGCTATTATATTGCTAACCGCCTTGGCTTTAAAATTGCTTTATGTGGAGAAGGTAGTGATGAAATTTTTGCTGGCTACGATTTATTTAAAACATATCCCGATCCCCATCGCCTCTCCCTATATCGATTAAATAATCTTCATAGGACTGATTTACAAAGAGTTGATCGAGCAAGCATGAGAAATACTGTTGAAGCAAGAGTTCCCTTTATGGATTCAGCACTAGTGCCTTATGTTTTAAGCTTGGATTTTTCTTACAAACTCAATAAGGGGATAGAAAAACATATTTTACGCGAAGCATTCAGAGGAAAAATACCGGAATATATCATTGACAGACCAAAAATAAGAATGCCAGATGGCAGTGGTGTGAAAAATACTATCGTTGATTACGTTAAAGATATTAAATGCAATCTACCGAGAAGCATGGTTGACAACCTTAATTCTATCGGGTTAACCCATCAAAGTTCATTATATTTCGCTGAAAAATATCTCTCTTTGGGTTATCCACTACCGAAAGAGCGTTTCAAAGAATCTGGCAAAGATTTTTCAGAATCGGGTTACTTTAATTTCATATCGTAATTTAACCATTATATTGATTGCTGCATTGTTTATTCTGTTAACGATGCAGCTATTTAGCGATAAAAAATATACCCGTCATCTTTCAAGTTGCCTCTTTGTTGGCTGCACTCACTCACCCCGGTCACATAGTTATCTATGCTCCCGGGGATTCGTTCCCTTGCCGTCGCGATGCATCTTGAAATCCATAAGGTATATAGGATATAGGATTTTTTATTTTCATCACTTGGCGTCAAATTGAAACTCAATATCCTTTTTTAAAAAATCATAATCAATAATTTCAACTCTCTTATTCTTTGATAAAATTATTCCTTTTTCATTCAAACTCTTAATAGCTCTATTTAATTGCCTGACTGAAACACCTAAAACAGATGCTAAATCTTCCCTTTTCTCTAATACCAACACAGTTCCATTTCTTTTCGAATGATAGTAAAGAAATCGCTTTAACTTATCCTCAACAGTTAAAAATATTCCCGTTCGAAACAAAGAAGATTCAAAAAGCTTATTACTGAGTTGTTTACAAACAAATTGAAGAAATACAGCATCTGTTAATCCAAATATTCTTACCGTCTCTAACGGAATGGATAGCAGTACTGATCGCTCCTGAGCAAAGACAGTATTAATTATATTATCGCCTTGGGAATGAAAAAGTTCTAAATCTCCAATAAGAAAAAGAGGAGTAGCAAAGGCAAAAACAGAAAATTTTCCATTAATATTATAAAACTCAACCTTTAGTTTACCCTCAACTAAAATATAGAGATGAGTAAAAATTGATGACTGATGTGTAAGATAGGTATTTTTCTTAACTTCAACCACATCTAATTTTGGCATAAATTCTGCTGGAAAAATGCTATCAAGATGATATTTATCAATATAATTTTTCAATTTATTCTCTTTATCCCGATACATATCTAATACAGATTACAGATTTAATAGAATTTTTCCAATTATATACAGAGATAAATAGAATGCAATTTTTCACTACGACAATCTCATTATTTCCTTTTTCAATCTATTTTTCAATTCATTACTAGAAAAGGAAGCCTGTAATGCATTCAAATTTGTTTCAATAAAATCACTATACTGCCAACCAAAGTATCGATTAATCTTCAAATATTCTTCACATAAGGTAATATTTGCAACTGTCCGGGCATCCGTATTAATCCCAATATTGACACCAACCTTTTTCAACAAATTAACTGGATGGTTTTCATAGATATCATAAATATCGCAAATAATATTACACGTCGGGCAGATTTCTAAATGTATATTTCTCTCTATAAGGAGATCAATAACATCTCGATCTTCAATACTTCTGACACCATGACCTATACGAGAAATATTTAATTTATTGATAGTCTCGCGCACACTTTCAGCCCCTTTCGCTTCTCCTGCATGCGCAATAATATTTCCACCATTTTCCAACACCATTCTAAACGCATTCAAATGTGCATTAAGTGGATATCTTGCCTCATCGGCAGCAAGATCGAGAGCAACAACACCGTAATTAGAATATTCATTGACAAGATATGCAGTTCTCAAACTTTGATCTTCTGAAAAATGCCGCAATGTACATAATATTAAACCTGCTGCTATACTATATTTGACTGAAGCATTTTTCATTGCCTCCAAAACAATTTCTACAATATCGCGCTCATTTAATCCTAAGCGAAGATGAAGTAAAGGTGCAAATCTAATTTCAGCATAAACTACATTATCGCTTTTTAATTGTATGAAAAGATCGTCTACAGCATCAGCTATTACGTCCCTTTTTTGTAGTAAATCCAGTGAAGGAATGATCTTATTTAAAAAATCACCTAAATCATGACATTTTTCAGGGGCAATATATTTTTCACAAAATGACTTATGGGTAATATCAGGAATAAGTTTTTTAACGAAGTGATAACGCAACCCACAATCAAGATGCGTATGTAATTCTATCTTTCTCAGTAAATCAGGATTAAAATTCATCTTTTATTCGCCTATATGACTAAAATTACGATAATAATGTAAATAGTTTATTCTTAAATACCTTACCCTTGATTTTAGTCACCACACTCATATTATGGGGATGATTGAGAAGATCGGTTGAATCAATCACTAAATGCCCATATGAACGTGCGCTTTGATATTCAACATAACCATATACCTCTAATTTATCCTCAATCACTTCATTCGGATATAAAGCAATAGCCATTGTTATAGGATCAGGCAGATCAAATCCTTTTCTATTCGTTCTTCCTGCATTGAATTCAATCAATGTTCTATTACAGCTCACTGCAAACTGACCAAGATCACCTAAAGAATTTAATTTATCCATATCGAATTCATTAATAAAAGCCTCCGCCATACCTAACTCCCATCCACAAAATATAAGAGGCAATCCAGAACCCAATACTATATGTGCTGCTTCTGCATCAGAATAGATATTGAATTCAGCTAATGGCGTAATATTACCTGGCTTCAATCCAGAACCACCCATAATATAAATCACTTTGACAAATTTATATAAATCCGGCTCTTTTAAGACAGCCATTGCTATATTTGTCAATGGCCCCAAAGCGATTATCTCTATCTCACCAGGAAATTTTTTCACGATATCAATAATTGCATCTACTGCATGTTTATCTTCTACTATTAACGAAGACTCTGGTAAATTCATATTACCCATACCCTCTTTCCCATGAATATGATATGAAGCATAGTGCTCTCTAAATAATGGTTTACTCATCCCTTCATATACCGGAGGAATATATGTTCCTGCTTTTTCAATACTAACTAATGCATTTTTCCTGCACTGAGCAACAGTACAATTACCGGCAACAATAGTAATACCTTCAATTAAAACTGAGGGTTCACGGAGCGCCATCAGTAATGCAACTGCATCATCGGAAGCCGTATCTGTATCAATAATGAAATGTCTCATAGCCTATTTCCCTTTATCATATTCCTTACATTAGTCTATAAGTTCCGCCAAAAAAAAGTCACATGACCTTTTTCCAGAATTAAAAAACCCAAAATTAAAAAACAATGTGCACAGAGCTCGCGGGGATTCACTCCCTTACCGTCGCGATGCATCTTGAAATCCATTGGGTATAACAGAGGCAGCATCATTTGCATAATTTCTGGAGCCAGCTCGAAAAAACTGACAAAAAACGCCTTAATTTACCTTAAAAAGCGCTTCCTTGACATATTTTCCACATTTTCTCCATTTTTTAGCCTATCCTCACTGTCTAAACTAATAGCATGTGATTAAACCGATATTTCAGTCGGACATAATCAAGCAACATCTTGGCCTTGCGTTTGAGAGAATGTCGAAGAAATGAATCAAAATAATAAACACCGTACTTTCCTTTTCCGTGCAGCACTGGCCGCTATTGCCATTGCTGCCGCTATATTTTTCTGGCACCAACTTAAAACCCCTCAACAATCTAGCCCATCTGATCAATTCTCTGGTTTAAGACATTCCCCTTTACCCCCTGTACAGGTTGCCACAGCAAAAGAGCAGGCAGTCCCTCGCTTTCTGGCCGGGCTTGGCACTATTCAGGCCGCCAATACTGCCACGGTAACCAGCCGGGTTGAAGGTCAGCTTATCGCTTTGCACTTTCAGGAAGGACAACAAATTAAACAAGGGGATTTACTGGCAGAAATTGATCCACGCCCTTTTCAGGTTCAACTAGCACAAGCCAAAGGCCAGCTTGCTAAAGATGAAGCAATATTGGCGAATGCCCGTCAGGATCTCAATCGCTACCAGAAATTGGCAAACACTCACCTGATTTCCCAACAAGAAATGGATAATCAACGTGCTCTTGTCCGCCAACACGAAGCCAGTCTGAAAGTTGATCAAGCAGCAATTGATAGTGCAAAACTTCAACTCACTTACAGCCGTATTACCGCTCCCATTTCCGGTAAAGTGGGCTTGAAACAGATCGATGTAGGAAATTTTATTTCCAGTGGTAACAGCTCTCCTATCGTGGTTATTACCCAAACCGATCCAGTAGATGTGCTATTTTCACTCCCTGAAAACGATATCAATGCTGTTTTACAAGCTCAGAAAACGAATCATGACGTCGCTGTTAGTGCCTGGGATCGCAATAACCAGCAACAACTTGCCGAAGGAAAACTGTTGAGCATTGATAATCAAATTGATGCCGCTACCGGCACAATTAAGCTGAAAGCCCGTTTTTCCAATCAAGATAGCATCTTATTTCCAAATCAGTTCGTTAATGTCCGTATTAAAGTCGATACACTGGAAAACGCAGTGGTGATCCCAAATGCTGCCCTGCAAATGGGTAATGAAGGGAATTTTGTCTGGATGTTAGGTAAAGAGAATAAAGTCAGCAAACATCTGGTCACGGTCAAATTGCAGGATACAAAACGCGTTGTTATCAGTACCGGCTTAGCAGCAGGTGATAAAGTGGTCACTGATGGTATCGATCGCCTGACAGATGGCGCTAAGGTGGATATTGTCACACCGATGGCAAATAAGCCTCAGCCACAAAAACACCATAAAACGGAGAATTCCTGATGCAGGTAAACTCCCCAATCCCAGGAGGCGGACCATCACGCCTGTTCATCTTGCGACCTGTTGCCACCACGCTGTTTATGGCAGCAATCCTACTGGCAGGTATTATCGGCTATCGCATGTTGCCCGTGTCTGCATTACCAGAAGTGGACTATCCCACCATTCAGGTGGTCACACTCTACCCCGGCGCAAGCCCCGATGTGATGACTTCGGCAGTCACCGCACCACTGGAGCGCCAACTCGGACAGATGTCTGGCCTTAAACAGATGGCTTCTCAAAGTTCCGGCGGGGCTTCCGTTATCACATTACAATTCCAGCTAACTTTGCCGTTAGATGTCGCCGAGCAGGAAGTGCAGGCGGCTATCAATGCAGCCAGTAATTTATTGCCTAATGACCTGCCTTATCCCCCTATCTACAGCAAAGTTAATCCCGCTGATCCACCGATTCTAATGCTAGCAGTCACCTCCGATGCAATGCCGATGACACAGATTCAGGATATGGTGGAAACCCGTATCGCACAGAAAATTTCACAGGTCAATGGCGTAGGATTGGTGACACTCGCCGGCGGCCAGCGACCAGCCGTCAGAGTGAAGCTAAACGCCCAAGCGGTCGCTGCACAGGGATTGGATAGCGAAACGATCCGCACCGCTATCAACAATGCTAACGTTAACTCCGCCAAAGGTAGCCTTGATGGTCCGACTCGCTCTGTCACGCTTTCGGCCAACGATCAGATGAAGTCAGTAAATGATTACCGCAACTTGATCATTGCCTATAAAAACGGCTCACCGGTACGGTTACAAGATGTCGCAACCATTGAACAAGGCGCTGAAAACACCAAACTAGGTGCATGGTCAAATAACAAACAAGCCATTGTGATTAATGTTCAGCGCCAGCCAGGCGCCAATGTGATTGAAACTACAGATAACATTCGTCAGATGTTGCCGGAACTTATCAGCAGCTTGCCAAAGTTCGTCGATATGAAAATCCTGACTGACCGCACGACAACCATTCGTGCCTCAGTGAAAGATGTTCAGTTTGAGCTGTTACTGGCAATTGCTCTGGTTGTTATGGTGATTTATCTGTTTTTACGTAACGGTATCGCAACACTTATCCCCAGTATCGCCGTTCCTCTTTCACTGATCGGTACATTCGCAGTGATGTATTTCTGCGGTTTCTCCGTCAATAATCTGACGCTAATGGCGCTCACCATTGCCACCGGTTTTGTCGTAGACGATGCCATTGTGGTCATTGAAAATATCTCCCGTTATATAGAACAAGGCGAGAAACCGATGACAGCAGCATTAAAAGGTGCGGGTGAAATCGGTTTTACCATTATCTCCCTGACTTTCTCTTTGATTGCGGTACTGATCCCGCTGCTTTTTATGGGCGATATCGTTGGCCGCCTGTTTCGTGAGTTTGCCATTACCTTGGCCGTGGCAATTCTGATTTCAGCCATTGTCTCACTGACATTAACCCCCATGATGTGCGCTCGAATATTGAAACCGGAATCACAGATAAAACACAATCGTTTTGAACAAGCCAGTGAACGCTTTTTTGAACAAATGATTGCCGGTTATGCTGTATGGCTAAAAAGAGCACTGAACCACCCGTGGATCACCTTTAGCATCGCCCTAAGCACATTGGTGCTAACTGCCCTGCTCTATCTGATGATTCCAAAAGGATTTTTTCCATCACAGGATAATGGGCTGATTCAGGGAACACTGGAAGCGCCGCAATCCATTTCCTTTGCTGCCATGGTGAATAAACAACAGCAGGTTTCATCCTTATTACTGCAAGACCCGGCAGTAGAAAATATCACCACTTTTGTGGGCGTTGATGGCAGTAACCCAACATTGAATAACGGGCGACTGCAAATCACACTAAAACCACTCAATCAGCGTGATGACAGAATCGTTGACATTATTCCGCGTTTGCAGGAAAAAGTTGCCGCTATACCCGGCATAAAACTCTATCTGCAACCGATGCAGGATTTGACGATTGACACTCAGGTTACTCGTACCCAATACCAATTCACTTTGCAGGCAACCTCTCTGGATGAACTGAGTATCTGGGTGCCAAAATTACTGGCTGAACTAAAGCAGAGAGCAGAGCTAATTGATATCAGCAGTGACTGGCAAGATCAGGGGCTGATCGCCTACGTTAAAGTAGACCGAGACATTGCCAGCCGATTGGGCATCTCAATAGCCGCTATAGATAACGCACTCTATAACGCATTCGGCCAGCGGCTAATTTCAACCATTTATACGCAGGCTAATCAGTATCGGATCATCTTGGAACATGATGTGACATCGACTCCAGGGCTGGCAGCATTTGATAACATCCGCCTTAACGGAACTGACGGCCATGTCGTACCTCTCAGAACTATTGCAACTATTGAACAAAGATTTGGCCCACTGGCAATCAATCATCTAGCTCAATTTCCCTCAGCAACATTTTCTTTCAACGTTGCCGAGGATGCTTCTCTTGAACAGGCGGTCAATGCTGTTCGTGATGCCGCACAATTGATCAAAATGCCCAAAGACATTTCCACCCAATTCCAGGGAACAACACTGGCATTTGAAAGCGCACTGGGCAATACATTGTGGCTAATCGCGGCGGCTATTATCGCCATGTATATCGTGCTAGGCATACTGTATGAAAGCTTCATCCATCCGGTGACAATCCTCTCCACATTACCGACAGCGGGAGTGGGTGCACTATTAGCACTGATGATGGCAGGTCATGAACTGGATGTCATTGCGATCATCGGCATTATCTTGTTGATAGGTATTGTGAAGAAAAACGCCATCATGATGATCGATTTTGCGCTGTCAGCGGAACGTGAACAGGGATTATCGCCTTACGAAGCCATTTATCAAGCGTGCTTATTGCGCTTCCGTCCGATTCTGATGACCACAATGGCAGCATTACTTGGAGCACTCCCCTTGATGCTTAGCACCGGTGTAGGCGCTGAATTACGTCGTCCTCTGGGTATCTGTATGGTCGGTGGACTGATTATGAGCCAGATCCTGACACTGTTTACTACGCCAGTGATCTATTTACTGTTTGACCGTCTGGCCCACTATCGCCGCAATCGCCAGCTCTTAGTTTCAAATACCTCATCTATTGATCATCAGGAGCCGCGGTGAAATTTTTTGCCTTATTTATCCAACGCCCTGTTGCCACCACGCTATTGAGTTTAGCCATAACCCTATGTGGAGTATTGGGATTTACCTTGTTGCCGGTTTCTCCTTTACCACAAGTGGATTTTCCGGTGATCTCCGTTTACGCCTCATTACCGGGCGCTTCACCGGAAACAATGGCCTCATCTGTCGCGACTCCGCTGGAGCACGCCTTAGGCCACATTGCCGGAGTCAATGAAATGACGTCCAGTAGCTCCCTTGGCAATACCAATATCACGCTTGAATTTGATCTCAATCGTGATATTAACAGTGCAGCACGGGATGTACAGGCAGCGCTGAATGCCGCTCAAAGCCTGTTGCCTTCCGGTATGCCTAGCAGGCCGCATTATTACAAAGTCAACCCGTCGGATGCCCCAATCATGATCCTCACATTGACTTCCGATACCTATAATCAGGGGCAGCTTTATGATTTTGCGTCTACACAACTGGCTCAGAAAATCGCCCAAGTTGAAGGTATCAGTGAAGTTTCTGTTGGCGGAAGTTCATTACCCGCAGTCAGAGTTGAATTGAATCCTGGCGCCCTGTTTCATCAGGGAGTTTCGCTGGATGCGGTACGCAAAGCTATCAGCAATGCCAATGTTCGCCGCCCACAAGGATATGTGGATTCCGATCAGCAACACTGGCAAATTCAAACGAATGATGAGTTAAAAACAGCCGAAAACTATCGCCCGATCATCGTTCACTACAACAACAATTCACCAGTGCGATTGCAGGATGTAGCAAATGTAAAAGATTCTGTTCAGAATGTCAGAGCAGCCGGAATGTCTGGCGGTAAACCGGCTATTTTGTTGATCATTCGCCGCGAGGCTGGCGCGAATATTATCGCCACAGTAAACCGTATCCGTGAACAATTACCTGCATTACGTGAATCTATTCCTGCCAGTATTCAACTTAAAGTTGCTCAAGACCGCACACCAACTATTCGTGCTTCAATAGTGGAAGTAGAACGAGCATTGGTGATTGCTATCGGGCTGGTCATTCTGGTGGTATTCCTGTTCTTGCGTTCTGGTCGCGCAACATTGATCCCTGCCATCGCGGTACCTGTTTCACTCATTGGCACATTTACCGCTATGTATCTGTGCGGTTTCAGTTTGAACAATCTTTCCTTAATGGCGCTGACGGTTGCCACAGGATTTGTGGTAGATGATGCGATTGTGGTACTGGAGAATATTTCCCGCCACCTTGAAGCAGGCATAAAACCCATGCAAGCGGCACTACAGGGTGTCCGGGAAGTGGGTTTTACGGTCCTCTCGATGAGTATTTCGCTGGTAGCAGTCTTTATCCCGCTTCTGCTCATGGATGGATTGGTTGGTCGGCTGTTTCGTGAATTTGCCATTACCCTAACCACATCAATCAGCATCTCACTGTTGGTTTCTCTAACACTAACGCCAATGATGTGCGCTCATTTACTAAAATCTCAGCGTCCCAAAGCACAGAAGAAAATACGAGGATTCGGCAAAGTTCTACTGAAAATTCAGCAAGCTTATGGACGCTCCCTGATGTGGGTTCTTAATCATAGCCGTTGGGTATTGTTAATTTTGGCCGGCATCATTGCCCTAAATGTCTGGCTCTATATCAATATCCCCAAAACTTTCTTCCCAGAGCAGGATACCGGTCGCTTGCTAGGGTTTGTTCGGGCAGATCAAAGTATCTCTTTCCAATCTATGCGTGAAAAAATGAAAAATTTCATGCAGACAATCAATGCAGATCCTACGGTAGACAACGTTATCGGTTTTACCGGTGGTGGGCGGGTAAATAATGGCTTTATGTTTATCTCTCTAAAGCCATTGAAAGAGCGTTCAGAAAACGCTGAACAGGTTATCTCACGCCTGAGAATTAAACTTGCCAATGAACCGGGAGCAAATCTATTTCTCATTCCGGTACAAGATATTAGGGCTGGCGGTCGCCAGGCTAATGCCAGCTATCAATTCACATTGCTGGCAGATGATCTGAATGATCTTCGCAAATGGGAGCCTGTTATCCGTAAAGCATTAGGGCAATTGCCACAACTGACTGACGTGAATTCAGATAAGGAGGATAAAGGAGCTGAAATGGCAATAATCTATGACCGCGATACCATGTCTCGTCTGGGCATTAATGTCAGTGAAGCCAATAATTTGCTAAATAATGCTTTTGGTCAGCGACAAATATCCACCATTTATCAACCACTTAATCAGTACAAGGTGGTGATGGAAGTTGCACCAGAATATACACAGGATGTCAGCGCACTGGAAAAAATGTTTGTGATTAACAATCAAGGAAAAGCCATTCCGCTCTCCTATTTTGCTCACTGGCAACCGGCTAACGCGCCACTCAGTGTAAATCATCAGGGGCTTTCTGCTGCTTCAACCATTGCTTTCAATCTATCCGAAGGCTATACCCTCTCTGATGCTATCAATGCGATTGAAAGAACCACAACCGAACTTGGGGTACCTTCAACGGTTCGTGGCACTTTTGCAGGCACCGCCCAGATTTTTCAGGAAACCCTGAAATCACAATTATTCTTGATTCTGGCAGCCATTATTACCGTCTATCTAGTGCTAGGGATACTGTATGAAAGTTATATCCATCCATTGACTATTCTCTCTACCCTGCCTTCCGCCGGTATTGGTGCCCTGCTGGCATTAGAACTGTTTGACACACCATTCAGCCTGATAGCATTAATCGGCATCATGTTATTGATTGGTATCGTGAAAAAGAATGCCATTATTATGGTGGACTTTGCGATTGAAGCTCAACGTAACGGTAATATCTGCGCCCGTGATGCGATATTCCAAGCCAGCCTATTACGTTTCCGTCCGATTCTGATGACCACACTGGCCGCCTTGTTTGGTTCCCTGCCACTGGTTTTGAGTAGTGGCGACGGTACGGAATTACGCCAACCTTTAGGAATAACCATTGTGGGTGGTTTGGTTATGAGCCAGCTTTTAACACTGTATACCACACCGGTTGTCTATCTCTGTTTTGATCGACTAAGGGAAAAATGGCAACAACGGCGTACCGCTAGGCAAATTATGGAGCAATCATGAAACTCAGCATCAGTGGTAAACTGTTTATGGCCATTTTCGCCACTTGCATGCTAGTACTCATCACCATGCACTGGGGCGTAAGAAGCAGCTTCCAGTATGGTTTTATTGGTTATATAAAACAAAATATCCAGTTACGTACTGCCATGTTAGCCGAAGCACTGGCCGAACAATATCAACAATATGGCAGCTGGAAATTCTTAAAGAGGAATGACCGGGTAATTTTTCAAATTATCCGCTCCATTGAACAAACCAGTGAAAGCCATCAAGGTCCACCACCTCGCGGTTGGCGAACTCAATTTTGGGTGGTGGACAGTGACATGAAACCGCTGGTCGGTCACGAAGGTAAAATCCCGTCAGAGACTTATCGCAAACCGATCATCTATCATCATCAAATCGTTGGCTGGGTCATTGTTAGCACATCAGATAAAATTACCCGTCAAGCGGATATCAGTTTTGATCGCCAACAACAACTGACAAGCTGGATAATTGCCGGTTTATCTACCTTGCTGGCAATGATAGCCACGCTATTATTATCCCGCGGTATGTTAAAACCCGTTAAACGTTTGGTTGAAGGGACACATAAACTGGCAGCCGGTGATTTCAGTGCCCGAGTCACACCATCAAGTAAAGATGAAATTGGTCAGCTTGCCCACAATTTTAACCAGCTCGCCAGTACCCTGGAAAAAAACGAGCAGATGCGTCGCGATTATATGGCGGATATTTCTCATGAACTGCGCACTCCCCTTTCTATATTGCGTGGTGAATTGGAAGCGTTACAGGATGGTGTTCACAAACCAACGCCAGAAACACTCAATTCGTTATTGGCTGAAATTACCACATTGACCAAACTGGTTGATGATCTACACCAGCTATCTCTATCCGATCGTGGGGCGCTGGCATACCGGAAAGAATTTATCAACATCAGTGAGTTAATTCAGGTTGCTATCGCATCTTATCATGGACGTTTCCTTGATAAACAAATCCAAGTGGATGTTAAACTTCCTGAAATTATTATGGTGTTTGCTGACCCAAGCAGATTGACTCAGCTATTTCATAATTTACTGGAAAATAGTCTTCGCTATACCGCTGATAATGGAAAATTGATCATTAAAGGTTGTTCTGACGATAACCACTTCATTCTGAATTGGGAGGACAGCAAGCCCGGCTTGTCACCAGAGCAATGCCAACAAGTTTTTGAACGATTCTACCGCAGTGAATCCTCACGAAACCGTGCCAGTGGTGGATCAGGACTTGGATTAGCCATTTGCAATAACATCGTTGAAGCACATAACGGTACGATCCATGCCGAACCCTCACCTTTAGGTGGCCTGAGAATTATCGTAGAATTGCCGCTAACTGAATCCCTCGACGACGAAACGTTATGAGTACAGAATTTGGGCATTATACTGTTTTGATTGTTGAAGATGAGCCAAAGCTTGGGCAATTGCTGGTTGATTACTTGCGAGCGGCTGATTACGAAACCCAATGGCTACTGCGAGGTGATGAAGCGGTCTCCCATGTGCAGCAACACAATCCAGATATTATTTTGCTGGATTTAATGCTTCCAGGTTGTGATGGCATCTCTATTTGTCGGGAAATTCGCCGCTTCTCTGACGTACCGATTATTATGGTCACCGCCAAGACGGAAGAAATTGACCGTTTACTTGGATTGGAAATCGGGGCAGATGATTATATTTGTAAACCTTACAGCCCACGTGAAATTGTCGCGCGAGTTAAAACAATTCTTCGTCGCTGTTACCGACCACAAGATATTGTCAAGCAAAGCGATCTACACATTGACGAAGCCTGTTTCCAAGCACGTTACCGCGATCAAATACTGGATTTGACCCCAGTTGAATTCCGGTTATTAAAAACGATGGCAAGTCGCCCTGGGCAAGTATTTTCCCGCGATAAGTTATTGAATAATCTATATGACGATCACCGAATCGTGACAGACCGTACCATTGATAGCCACATTAAAAATTTACGCCGTAAACTGGAACAATTGGATAACAGTAAAACATTCATTCGTTCTATTTATGGACTTGGTTACCGATGGGAAGCGGATATATGCCGTTTGTTATAACTGTCACACTTTAACTGAATTAAATTTCTTTCAACCTTTCACCGGTCAGAAATTCAGCTATATTAAAAATACTTACCTTTAATTAGAGGAATTTCTTATGGCTGTAGGTTATTATGATCTTAAGAGAACAAAAAACAAGCAGTATTACTTCAATTTAAAAGCATCGAACGGTGAAGTTATCCTTACCAGTGAAATGTATACTACCAAGGCAGCAGCGAATAAAGGAATTCGTTCTGTCCAAGCAAATTCACCGGCAGAAAAAAACTTCGAAATCAGAGAAAACAAATCTGGCAAGTCCTATTTCGTGCTGAAAGCGAGAAACTATCAAGTTATCGGCATCAGCGAGCCTTACGATAATGAAGTGGCAATCAAAAAAGGCATTCAATCTGCAATTAAACATGGCTCTAGCGTCAATGTTCGAGATCTGACAAAGTCAGAATAATATTTTTTCATGATAAACCGCACCTTATCAGTTGAAAGTCATCGTCAATTGATAAGGCGCTCTCCATCGATCAAGAGAACCGAACGTTTCATACTAATAAATTTGTATCCGCAACAAAATACGCGTTAGAATCCCCGGCCTTATCCTTACTTTTTATAGTGAAAACTCATCTCAACTCAAACCGAGAATTTTTTAACCATGTTTACTCCAGAATTACTTTCCCCTGCCGGTTCACTGAAAAATATGCGCTATGCTTTTGCCTATGGCGCAGATGCCGTATATGCTGGTCAACCACGTTACAGCCTGCGTGTTCGCAATAATGAATTTAATCACGAAAATCTGGCACTCGGCATTAAAGAAGCTCATGAACTTGGTAAGCGCTTTTACGTTGTGGTCAATATTGCTCCTCACAATGCCAAATTGAAAACCTTTATCCGTGATCTAAAGCCTGTCATTGATATGGGACCTGATGCCCTCATTATGTCTGATCCCGGGTTGATTATGATGGTTCGTGAAGCTTTTCCTGAAATGGAAATTCATCTTTCCGTTCAAGCTAACGCGGTTAACTGGGCGACAGTAAAATTCTGGCAACAAATGGGACTAACACGGGTCATTCTTTCCCGTGAACTTTCTCTGGATGAAATTAACGAGATTCGCCAGCAGGTTCCCGATATGGAACTGGAAGTTTTCGTACATGGAGCATTGTGTATGGCCTATTCAGGTCGTTGCCTATTATCCGGCTATATTAATAAACGAGATCCCAATCAAGGAACCTGCACTAATGCCTGCCGTTGGGAATATCATGTCCAAGAAGGCAAAGAAGATGATATCGGTAATATCGTGCATATGCATGAACCGATACCGACAAAAAGTATCGAGCCAACATTGGGAAAAGGCACACCAACAGATAAAGTATTTACCTTCGAAGAAGCAAAACGCCCTGGTGAATATATGTCAGCTTTCGAAGATGAACATGGTACTTACATCATGAATTCCAAAGACTTACGTGCAGTTGAGCACGTTGAGCGATTAACTAAAATGGGCGTTCACTCTCTGAAAATCGAAGGACGAACAAAATCCTTCTATTACTGCGCTCGCACAGCACAAGTTTACCGTCGAGCCATTGATGATGCCGTTGCAGGGAAACCTTTTGATCCAACGCTGCTGACAACGTTAGAAGGACTTGCTCATCGCGGCTATACCGAAGGATTTTTGCGCCGCCATACCCATGATGCCTATCAGACTTATGAATACGGTTACTCGATATCCGATACCCAACAATTTGTTGGTGAATTTACAGGTGAGCGAGTCAACGGATTGGCTGAAGTTGCTGTCAAGAATAAATTCATGATCGGAGACCGTCTCGAATTAATGACACCATCAGGCAATATCCAGTTTACACTGGAAGCAATGCAGGATAAAAAAGGCCAACCAATGGAAGTTGCGCCTGGAGATGGGTATATTGCCTATTTACCAATTCCTAAACAAATTGATATTAATTACGCCTTATTAATACGTAATCTAAATGGTATTAATTCTCAATATCCTCAAACGAACCGAGACTCAGACAAATAATCATCAATATCCCCTCTTCACGATGATATATTTCTTTTTTTAGAAACAGATCACATCAATACTATTTTATTTACCGTAGTATTGTTGGTGAAAAATAAAAAATTAAAAAAGTTTTACAGTAAGACTAGGAACCACCTCCTTGGCCGGCTCAATCTCCCTTGAGCTGGCCTTTTCTTTTTCGCTCCGGGAAATAAAATCAACAAGTTACAGAATTCATTCACACGATTAATTAAATAGATAAATTTAACTATTAAATCAATGAATGTTTATATTCATCTGTTTCTGATACCCTTAATATTAATAAGAAAATATTTCTACTTATTGAAATATCACACTATCTAAAGAAATGTAATTAAAATTTTCCACTGTTTAATAATTCAGGAAATCCATCATATTTAGACCAAATATTATACAATTTGATAGAATTAATCAGGTAAAGATTATGACAACAGATAATTACAATTTACTTATTGTTAAAACTATTAGTTCAACATTTACCTGACGACTATATCGACTTAATAACCCAAAACGGCTTTTGTTTCATATATACCCGTCATCTTTCAAGTTGCCTCTTTGTTGGCTGCACTCACTCACCCCGGTCACATAGTTATCTATGCTCCCGGGGATTCGCTCCCTTGCCGCCGCGATCCATCTTGAAATCCATAGGGTATATCCATAGAATAAATAAGGGCAAAATAGCCAAATCACCCCAAAGATGATAAACGATAGCGCAGTACCTGTTGCTCCCTCATAGAAATGAAGTTTAATCCCACAATAGGAGCTGCTTAGTAAACCAAAAGACAATAGAAACACATTTTTACACCGGATCAGCATGAAAAATATCATCTAACAATAACATCAAGAAAAATCAGCTTACATCAACAGATCCAATGACTTTATAAAAAATCGTTTGCAAACAAGTTACTAAAGAGAAAACGTAATAATAAATTACTCTTGGTAAATGGAAGAAAACCAAAATATCAACATTCGTAATAGAAACATGAGAAATTTTTCATCCGTGAAAAAATCAAACTATATTGATGTATTTCTTAATCAGCTAATTGATTGATGAATACAATCAAAACTAAAAATTTAGTATAATTATTATTTTGTATTATTATCACTTTTACGAAAGAATAAATAACTATATTGACTGTTGCTTACAGGATTATATAGATTTAAAAACATTGACGTCAAAAATGGTTATTTAACATATAATGGGGAAACATAGTTATAAATAAATTGACAAAATAAAAAATTATTCACACAAATAATTAAAATCAATAAAATTTATCTCTAATAGCGTTCAAAAAATATGAATACTCAACCTTATAAAACTTATTTAAATGATATAAAAACATATTAAATCTTTACAAAAAAATCATATAACAAAATAATCAGTTTAGCGATAGAAAGATAAAACGATAAATAACACTCTTATTTATCGGTTAATTAAGTTATATACCCTATGGATTTCAAGATGCATCGCGACGGCAAGGGAGTCAATCCCCGGGAGCATAGCAAACTATTTCACACCCATATCAACCACCTAAAGAATGGTAATGTCACTCTTACACTAAATAGCTACTTTGCTGGTAATAAAATTCTCTTTAAAATCCTACCTGAAGCGATCCACTACCACTTCCCTCCCAATATAACTTGTTATCCTAAAAAGGATAAATGACAATCGATAGCATCTTTTCATAACTGGAGTAAGACATGACTGATATCGCTAAGTTGTTAGGCAAAGATGCGGACAGTTTATTGCAACATCGTTGTAATACCATTCCGAGTGAAAATCTTTATCTGCCAGGTGCCGATTTTGTTGACCGCGTAATGATCGACAATAACCGACCCAATATGGTTCTGCGCTCCATGCAAACATTGTTAAATCATGGTCGCCTTGCAGGTACGGGTTATTTGTCTATTTTGCCGGTGGATCAAGGTGTAGAACATTCTGCTGCCGCTTCTTTTGCAGCAAACCCACTCTATTTCGATCCAAAAAATATCGTTGAACTGGCTATTGAAGCCGGCTGTAACTGTGTTGCCTCTACTTATGGCGTGTTATCCGCTGTTTCTCGTCGTTATGCTCATAAGATCCCATTTCTGGTTAAACTGAACCACAATGAAACACTGAGCTATCCCGCTCAATATGATCAAACTTTATATGCTAGTGTTGAGCAAGCATTCGAGATGGGTGCTGTTGCCGTTGGAGCAACAATTTACTTTGGCTCTATTGAATCACGGCGTCAAATTGAGGAAATTTCAGCCGCCTTTAAACGGGCTCATGAATTGGGCATGGTAACGGTATTGTGGGCCTACCTACGTAATTCCGCCTTCAAAAAAGAGGGGGTAGATTATCACTCCAGTGCAGACCTCACAGGCCAGGCTAACCATTTAGCAGCCACTATCGGTGCCGATATCGTTAAACAAAAAATGGCCGAAAATAACGGCGGCTATACGGCGATTGGCTTTGGTCATACCGATAAACGTGTTTACACTAATTTGACTACCGATCATCCTATCGATCTGGTCCGTTATCAGATAGCTAACTGCTACATGGGTCGCGCCGGTATGATTAACTCAGGTGGTGCATCCGGTAATAATGATTTAAGTGACTCCGTTCGTACCGCCGTCATTAATAAACGCGCAGGCGGCATGGGGTTAATCCTTGGTCGTAAAGCTTTCAAAAAATCCATGAAAGAAGGTATTGAGCTGATTAATGCGGTTCAAGATGTCTATCTGGATAAGCAAGTGACTATCGCGTAAATCAAGCTTGTCAGCGTAAATCAAACTTGTCGCCGGTGATAATGAATAGATAGTAAGTCGCTGCCAACGTTGAGTTATCCTCTTCTCACAGCCTAAACACCTTACTCTTCTTATTCATTATCACTTTCTCACCAAATCCCGAAAACACCAATCAGCTACTCTCACCACCACTGATGAAAATGGTGCACAGGCCCGATTCCTTTTCCTACATCTAACGAGTCCGCCTGTTCTAACGCCGCCTGGAGGTATGCTTTGGCAACAGGCAGTGTTGTCTGCCAATTCGAATAACGCGGACGCAAAGCAGCCAGTGCAGCGGAGAGCGTACATCCTGTTCCATGAGTATGACGAGTATTGATTCTGGGCGCAGTAAAACGCCATTCTCCCTCAACAGTAAATAGCCAATCAGGGCTTTCATGTTCTGTAAGGTGCCCGCCTTTCAGTAAAACGGCTTCGCATCCTAGCGATAATAGTTCACGCCCTTGTTTTTGCATGTCCGTTTCAGTTTTTGCTACAGAGCATTTCAATATCGCTGCGGCTTCCGGCAAATTTGGGGTAATCAACGAAACCTTCGGTAATAATCGTTCAACAACCGCGGAAACCGCTTCCGGTGCCAACAACGGATCGCCACTTTTCGCAATCATTACCGTATCCAATACAACATAAGGAACGACATAACGGCTTATTGTGTCGGCAACGACGGCAACATTGGCCGCATTGGATAACATGCCTATCTTAGCGCTATCAATTCTGATATCTGACAACACAGATTCAAGCTGTGCCGCAACAAAAGTAGGATCGATATCATAAACAGATTGCACACCACAGGTGTTTTGCGCAACAAGCGCGGTCATTACTGTTGTGCCATAAGCACCAAGTGCGGAGAAAGTTTTTAGGTCGGCTTGAATGCCAGCACCGCCACTAGGATCAGTACCGGCAATTGTCAGTGAATTGATTCTCAATAGGTACCCCTTCCAACCAGCAAAAGAAAAGCAAGTATATCCGTCATCTTTCAAGTTGCCTCTTTGTTGGCTGCACTCCCTTGCCGTCACGATGCATCTTGAAATCCATAGGGTATATCAGGAAAAGATACCTCGACTTCCCTACGCTGGCATTATCCAGATCAGGTATTACGGGTTCATCTCAGCTCTGTGAAGAACACCCCGAGTCAAAACAAAAACACCCTATCAGATAACTAACAGGGTGATATCGGTATATCATTGTTGCCAATAAAAAATCAAACAGACAACAAATTTATTTCGTCAATCCAAAATGATTGACAAAAAAAAGTTATGCTGTAGTAACGTTTGCCGCAGAAGGACCTTTCTGACCGTCCTGAATTTCAAACTCAACTTTTTGACCTTCGGCCAGAGTCTTGAAACCCTCGCTCTGAATAGCGCTAAAATGTACAAACACATCTTTGCTACCATCAGCCGGAGTAATAAAACCAAAACCTTTAGATTCGTTGAACCACTTTACAGTACCAGTGATTTTTGCCATTTTAAGAATTTCCTTCGGATCACTTAATTCTAATTCGCCGTTCGGCGCAACATAAAAACTAGAGCAAGTTGCTGCTATTAATAGAGCTGTATAACAGAACCATACCTCGTTTACCCGAACGATTTATCACATATTCTTAATATGATGGCAAGCCATTTTTTATCAGCTATGGAGCTAACGCACATATTTAAAATTCTTAACAACAATTATTGTTTAACATAGCCGCAAAAATTTGAAAAACCAAGGTTATCCTAATTAGCTTACAGTTTATCCACTCAACAAAACCCCAGATAACATAAATAATCCTAATTTATTTTGCCTGTCTTATTATTAGATTTTTTATATCTATAGTACGGTCATAGAGACCAATCTCTACTGTTTGAGTGAAAGAAAAAATCAACACATTCCCAATATTAGTTGACTAAAACATCAGTATTAAATATACCCAATTAATACCTATCACATCTTAATATTAATTTTTCGTTTAACTTTTATTGAAAATAGCAAGAGTAGAATTCCTGAATTTAGACGTTTGTCATATTTTACGTGATACGAAGGATCTTCCCAATTTATGTCGTCGGGAAATTGGAGCAATAAATAATGAAGTTTGATTTAACCGCAGCCTGTACCCTATCAGCCACTCTTTTAGTCTCATCTGGGGCAGTGTTTGCAACAACGGCAGATACTGCTAACAAATCATTAACAACCACTGAATCTCACACCCCGATCAGTTATGGCAACAATTCGAGCAGTTTATGGGAAAAATTCAGCAATAATGTCGCTCTCACCTGGGATGCACCCAACAATGAACTTTATCTGCCGGTAATTACTTGGCATAACAGACATACCTACGATAAAGAGAAAACCGATAAATATAATGAGCGGCCCTGGGGTTTCGGCTATGGTAAATATCGTTACGACGAAGACAACGATTGGCATTCCCTTTATGCAATGGCTTTTATGGATTCTCATAACCGTTTGGAACCCATCGTTGGCTATGGATTTCAGAAGATGTGGATACCCGGTGATTTAGATGGTTTCCGAATGGGAATTGGTTTCACTCTGAGCGTTACAGCTCGTCATGATTATTATTATGTCCCTATTCCACTCCCATTACCGTTATTCTCCATAGAATATGATCGGTTATCGTTTCAAGGAACGTATATTCCCGGCACATATAACAACGGTAATGTACTCTTCGCCTGGTTACGTTGGCAGTGGTAACCGGATAAAAAATACCAGGCTGTGTGACATCAGCCTGGTATTTTTATAGTGATAATCCAAGGTATACCCGTTATCTTTCAAGTTGCCTCTTTGTTGGCTGCACTCCCTTGCCGTCGCGATGCAACTTGAAATCCATAGGGTATATACCCGTCATCTTTCAAGTTGCTTCTTTGTTGGCTGCACTCGCTCACCCCGGTCACATAGTTATCTATGCTCCCGGGGATTCGCTCCCTTGCCGTCGCGATGCATCTTGAAATCCATAGGGTATAGATATTATCCCTGATCCTCTATTTTCATTTTATTACGGCGAGAATGGGACATTAAAAACCCGATCCATAACACCCCCACCCAGAATGGCATCAGGATAACTGAAATACGGATGCTATCCATCATCAAAATAATGACAAGTATAAAAGCAAGGAAAACCAGACACAGATAATTACCGAATGGATACCAAAACGCCTTAAATGACGGCTCTATCCCCTGTTTAACTTTTTCTGCTCGGAATTTTAAATGCGCCATACAGATCATGACCCAATTAATCACCAACGTTGTTACCACCAACGCCATTAATAACTCAAATGCTTTGCCCGGCATCACATAATTAATCAATACGCCAATGGACGTTGCCAAAGCAGACATAACAATGGCTCTGATAGGAACACCACTTTCATTAACTTTTGTCAACATTCCAGGAGCATTGCCTTGTTTTGCTAAACCGTACAGCATCCGACTGTTGCAATACACACCGCTGTTATAAACGGACAATGCAGCTGTTAGGACAACAATATTCAGAATGTTAGCCACCCAGAAACTATCCAGGTTATGAAAAATCATAACAAATGGACTTTCACCTTCAACGACATTGCCCCACGGATAAAGCGACAATAACACAGTCAGAGAACCAATATAGAAAATCAATATCCTGTATACCACCTGATTGGTGGCCTTAGGAATGCTGATACGTGGATTTTCCGCTTCTGCTGCGGTAATACCCACCAGTTCCAATCCACCAAAAGAGAACATGATTACAGCCATTGCCATAATAAGGCTGAAGATCCCATTAGGCATAAAGCCACCATGCTGCCAAAGGTTAGTAATGCTGGCCTGAGGCCCGCCATTTCCGCTGACTAACAGGTAAGAACCAAAAACAATCATACAGATAATTGCGGTCACTTTAATGATGGAAAACCAAAATTCTGTTTCACCATATAACCGGACATTAATTAAATTTACCGTATTGATTAAAACAAAGAAGACGGTTGCAGAAACCCAGGTTGGAATATCAGGCCACCAATAGTGGATGTACATTCCCACAGCCGTTAATTCAGCCATTCCGACCAGAGTAAACATCGCCCAATAATTCCAGCCTGATAAAAACCCGGGAAAATCGCCCCAATATTTATACGCAAAATGACTAAACGACCCCGCTACAGGCTCCTCGACTACCATCTCTCCTAGCTGACGCATAATCAGAAATGCAATAAAGCCTGCGATAGCGTATCCTAAAATTACGGAGGGGCCTGCCATTTTTATAGTTTGTGCAATACCGAGAAACAACCCAGTCCCGACAGACCCCCCCAAAGCAATAAGTTGAATATGCCGGTTTTTTAAACCGCGTTTAAGTGTTGACCGCTGCGATTGTCCTGCCATCTTGTCCTCTTGATACAACTTCTATCTTGTTATTAGTGGGAAAACAACCGCTTCCCCTTATCTGCTTTATTCAAAGCAAACAAAACACTAGCTTTAAAGGGTGGATATCGAAGATATATGTTAGCACAGATATATGATGGGAAAATGGCTGATGAGTATCAGCAACTAATCAGAAAGGCAGATATCGAGTCACAGAACAAATACCTGAATCAAACTGTTCCCCCTGATCACAATAGCTATCCAAAGCTAACAGGTACAAGAACAGACATATTCCAAGTAATACTAAGATTGCAATGGTTTTTTTTATGTCCAATTCTATTTCCTTCAAGTTCGGTCAGAACGCAATACGTTAAGAATAAAGTTGAAAAATGATATTTTACAACAATGAAACAAGAAAAATATTCATCCTGTGCTTTCATTGTGAAAAAATCGAACCGGCAGCAGTATGCATGCTAACAACATATCAGAACGCATTTAAACAAATACTAACCATGTGGATTCTATTCACTATAACAAAAAAATCAATTGTCACATTCAGTTACAATTTAAATCGTTATGTCAAGGCTTTGTCATCTTTAGAAAAAGTTGTGTATACTTCCTTTCACTTTCAACCAGAACAAAATTGTTAATGCCACAGGATAATCACTTAGCACTTGTATGTGCTCTCAGCAAATGGATTGAGAATCACCTTGGCCGGGTAATCCACCTGGAAGAACTGGCAACTTACTCCGGTTACTCGCTTTGGCACATGCAGAAAATATTCAAGGAAGTCACCGGAATTTCTCTTGGTAAATATATCCGCCAGCGACGCCTGGCCGGCGCTGTTCATCTTTTGAGAAACAGCGCTTTGCCTATTTTTGATATCGCCTTAGATTTCGGCTTTGGCTCTCAGTCTCATTTCACTTATATGTTCCGCAAAGAGTATGGCATAACTCCCTATGATTTCCGGCAGAATCCAGAGATTGAGCTCGAAGTTAAATTACCTCTGCATTTCACTACTAACTGTTCGTGACACGGTAACTAAAGAACAACATTGAAACGGGCAATTATCCAACAAATTCAACCGTGCTTTCCGGCGAAAGACAAAGAGCTTCAACCTTTGTGTTCTGACCTTTTATTTGATGCCAGACACAATTTATTTGATGCCAAACACAATACTTCCCTTAACAAGGCTCTCTGAGTTTCATGGTTAGATGGACAGAGAGCTCTGTCGAATTTTTTAACGGCACTTAGTTTCCGTTAACATGAATTTGAAAAATGGACAAACTTTATTCTTATTCTTGTTCTTTGTCATACTGAATTAAATAAATCAGTACCAGAATGATAGTGATAAAAAAATGGAAAGCATTAGACACACCGTCCCACTGTTTGGACATCCACATCCCAAACCATTCGCCACCAATTGTCATAAATGCCACCTGCCAAGTCAAGAAT
Organism: Photorhabdus kayaii; assembly: GCF_025384895.1. Lineage (NCBI taxonomy): Bacteria > Pseudomonadati > Pseudomonadota > Gammaproteobacteria > Enterobacterales > Morganellaceae > Photorhabdus > Photorhabdus kayaii. The sequence continues at coordinate 37,258 of NZ_JAJAFZ010000011.1, read as the reverse complement.
CCCAAGGTCAGACCCGCTATCGCAATAGATTTCTTTTTATTAAAGACAGCAGCGTTAGATTTTAAATTTACCAGCAAATGAATACCGCCAATCCAACATAACACTGCCGTTAAAGTTTCTAAAGAAATAATGACAATATAACCAATGTGGTGTAGCACTGGCGAATAAATTGCACGATAGGTAATAGTTGTATCTGGAAAAACAGTGTCCATCATTAATACATGCTGTACAAATACGAAATTAGTCGCATAGTCTGTAATATTGCCAAAAGCCGCTAATGTCGCAAACAAAGCTATTGCAAAAATCATCAAAGTCTTAGATAAGCGAATAATCATTTGTCAAGTCCTCAAAGAATGGTTTTAGCACCGAAAAGATCATAAAGAACACAAACTATACCCTATGGATTTCAAGGTGCATCGCGACGGCAAGGGAGTGAATCCCCGGGAGCATAGAAAGAGGCAACTTGAAAGATAACGGGTATATCATATAATCTAACAATCATCACTCTATTTCCACATATCTAATCATAGAATGACGTTTAAAATATTTTCATCTAAAATCTGACTGATATTTTTCTGTTCATACTATCATTAGATCAGTTATTATCTGATCTATTATTATTTACCTGACTATTATTTATGAACGATTCTCTAGCTGGTTCAATAAAAAGCTATTTCAGCCAAAAATTGAGTAGAAAAGATTATATTATTAGCTTTATTAAAATAGCCGTTATTTTAGGAATATTGATCTTTCTCTCCGCTTATCTAGCAGAAAACAATTACGCAGCCCACATGAAATATGAGTTATCAGTGTGGTTGTATATGATCTCTATTGGTCTATGGGCAATGTGCTCCTTCGCTACGGTTTACTATTTAATCATGAAAACAGCTTACAGATTCAATGACGTGGGGCTGTATGGCTGGATAATCTCTATTTTTATTTACCTGTGCAGTGTGTTACCAAACTATTTTCCCGACAAAATAATAATGTATTCACCCTTTATCAGCCTAATTGGGATTATTCTTGCATTTATTCTGCCAGGAGGCAAACATCATAATAAAGAGTAATATTATGTGATCGACAACTGCCGAGGTAAGGCTGTTACTACAGGTTAAAACAAAGTGAAGAAAAGTTCGAAGAATAGATCATGAAAATTTATAGAGTTAATGAGAAAAACCATGCCATAAAAGTCACTCCAATAAAGTTCTTTCTATGGCACGATCTCACAAGATAGTGAAAACTATTTTTTATATTTCTCAACCAGAGCCAGAGCTATTGATTCAGTTTGTGCATCAGGATTACCACTGATGTCATCTGGCCTGAAATGCATCTGGAATGCACTGATAGTCTTACGAGTATCTTCATCAAGCACACCGGTTTGTGGAATGGTGTAGCCATATTTAGCCAATGTCTTCTGGATTAACTCAACAGAAGCACCATCATGCCATTTTCTGCCAGCCATATATTTTTCAACGGTTGCATCTTCAGGCCATGCACCAATACCTTGCTCTGCCAAATTCTTCCAAGGGAAAAGTTTGCCTGGATCATACTTTCTCAAAGGTGCAATATCACTGTGACCAACGACATTAATAGGTTCAATGCCATAACGTTGAATAATATCTTTCGCCAAACGCGTTAATAGATCGATCTGTTGCTCGTTAAACGGATACCACTCTTTCTCAAGTAGCATTTCCGTAAATCCTTTATTAACAATTTCAATGCCAATCGAAGTGTCATTCAAGTCTTTCCGACCATTCCATCCACTAACACCAGCATGCCATGCCCTCTTATCTTCAGGAACCAGTTGTAGAATAACAGGCTTTCCTCTCACATAATTCGGTAACGATGGGATCAAATAATGAGCACTAACACCGCCCTGAGTGAGTATACGTAAAGAATCTTTATCATCAACAGCGGTATAGTGGAACACCAAAAACCTTACTCTGTCATTTTGACCTTGCGAAGGAAAAGAGCTATCAACTTTATAAGCGCCCCGATCTTCCAAGCTGGAACACCCCGCCAATAGCATAAATAAGCCAACCAATATGATCTTCTTCATCATTTCCCTGTCCCATCTATTAATTGAAAGCAGGATAATAACACAAAGAAATTAAATGAATACAAAATAAAATTTATGTTTTATATGATTTTTTCATAAAACTATCGGTTTTGTTCTTGGCATAAAGCACAAATGAAGATGCCTTATTCCCATAACTTAGATGGAAATAAGGCAAAAATAACAAATGAAACGTGAAAGGCTGTCAGCCGCTATATTGTTAAATCGTACTAACCATACTTTGTTCTAGCATTTCACTTGTGACCAGCCGCTTGGTTCGATTTGGCAAGATTTGCCGTTTCTTCCCAAATACCAACTTCGACCTTTTTCTGAATTTCAGGATACTGATTAATATCAAATGTCGGTAACTTACCGACACGTCTCTGTTGGTTGTAATCTTTTGCGAGTTTAAATGCGACGCCAGAAAGCAACAAGATAGCGGTCAGATTGGTAATTGCCATCAATGCCATAGACAAATCAGCCATTTTCCAAACTAAAGGCAATTCAGCCAACGCACCAAACATCACCATACCCAATGCCGCCAGACGTAAGATCATCAAGCCCGCAGTATGATTACGTTCAAGGAATACGATATTGCTTTCAGCATAAGCATAATTCGCAATGATTGATGTGAATGCGAAAAAGAAGATAGCCAGTGCAATAAATTCAGATCCCCAATCACCGACAGCGGAAGACAATGCCCGCTGAGTCAATTCTATCCCACTTATTCCTGAAATATTGCCATCAAGCACACCCGATGACAGGATGATAACAGCAGTAGCGCTACAGATAACCAGAGTATCCATAAAAACACCTAGCATTTGCACATAACCCTGAGATGCTGGATGAGGAGGATATGGAGAAGCAGAAGCAGCAGCATTGGGTGCTGACCCCATCCCGGCTTCATTTGAAAACAACCCGCGTTGAACACCTTGTGTCATCGCCTGTGCAACACCATAACCAACGGTTCCTGCAACTGCTTCCTGCAAACCAAATGCGCTTTTGAAAATCAATGCAAACACTTCCGGCATTCGTTCAAAGTTATGCCCGACGACCCAGAACGCCAAAATCAGATAAGCTATCGCCATAAAAGGGACAACTAATTCTGCAACCCGAGCAATAGAGCGCAAGCCACCAAAAATAATGGCCCCGCTAAGGATCACCAAACCGATGCCGACATACAAAGGATCAAAATTAAATGCAAAAGCAGCAGCCTGAACAATGGAATTTGCCTGAACAGCATTAAATACCAGACCAAAAGCAATAATCAGAAATATGGAGAACATAACGCCCATCCAGCGTACTCCAAGCCCCTTTTCCATATAGTAGGCCGGACCACCGCGGTAATTCCCCTTATCGTCTTTTGTCTTGTACAGCTGGGCAAGTGTACTCTCAATAAAAGAGGTTGCCATTCCAATCAGAGCAACCATCCACATCCAAAAAATGGCGCCAGGCCCACCAGCCGTTAAGGCGATTGCCACACCAGTAAGGTTACCGGTACCAACCCGTGCTGCTAAGCTGGTACACAGAGCCTGGAATGATGAAATACCTGCACTGTCAGATTTTTTACTGTTTTTCAATACTGAAAACATGTGCCCAAAATGACGGATCTGTATAAAACCTGTGCATATAGTGAAGTAAATACCAGCCCCAAGAAGAAGATAAATCAATACGGAGCCCCAAAGGATACTGTTAAAAAAGCTAATTAGTTCCGTCAAGATATTTTTCCCCTTAAATTAGTAAACCCAGTCTGACCATAAAATCGTATCCGGCAGAATTCATTGCGCTTAATATGCCTTTATAATTAACAAGTAACACAATGCTGTATAAAAGAACACAGAGATACTGGTCAGAAAAACGCTATGAATGTAACACAAGTTTGAAATTAATGTGTAATGTTTACTGACCTTTTTACATTATCCATCAGATTAAATGAATGTTTGGTGTACTGTTTTTGACTGATAGTTAATAGATATGTCATTCAATCGACTATTGCCCGTCAGTCACTTCATACACTTTTGGCTATGCCTCCTATCAGTGATTCACAACAAGCTGTGACTCATAACAACTGCATATATGAAACCCGTTACTCTAGCCCTCACACAAGTAAAAGAAGTTCTACCAATGAACCGCTTGTTAATTAAATCAACAACCTATTAATATCAAGAAAAAAAATTCAAAAATAAGATATTGTGATTAATTTTGTGAGCAGATTATCAGCTTTAACAAAAAAATCATCATTAATTTAGGAAATTTCGCATAGTGACATTTATCACATAAAACATTAAAAATCAAAAAGATAAAAAAACTCTCTTATCGGATCACTATGAAATACCAACACATATACTCAATGTAGAAAATATCACCCCAATAAATAACATAACGAATAAACATCTCAACCTATATCTGACATTTATCTGTAGGCTTCCTCAATCACAAGAACAAATGATATTTTTCCCTCAGCTATTTGTGTTAAGTTATCATTAATATTAAAAAGTTTTTAACGAATGTTCACTACTTCTTTATTTGATTATAACGAATACATTTCCGCTTATTTATCTATTCTCTGAATATATTCAAATATATATCTAATCGTTCCCATTATTCTATTCTCTATAAGATGATTGTCTAATATTTCCACAATCGGATTAAAATAAAACAACAATAAAGCCGAGATAATAAGATCCTTTTTTACAAAAGATCGAACAGTACTTTGATTACCTGCCAGATAGACCAAACCTTTAACAAAATTTGTAGAAAATTTGCTGAATGAGCAACAGAATTCTAAGTAAAATCGGGTACACTGCAAACCCAAATCACACCTATACCCTATGGATTTCAAGATGCATCGCGACGGCAAGGGAAAAATCCCCTGGAGCATAGCGAACGATGTGACCGGAGTGACCAAGTGCAGCCAACAAAGAGGCAACTTGAAAAATAACGGGTATAAACATCAAAATCCTCTCAACACAGTGACATGATCAATCGCCATCTCATTAGACTATAAAAACAACAGGCTTACCCCAACGATACATAGTTAAAACCAACTTTTACTTTACATTATATTAACATTATGTTTTAATTACATTAAAATATTATTTTATATTAAAACTATATTGTGAAAAATATGAAAAAACTTCTCTCATATGCAACATAAAACTGGATCTTTTATTATCTACTGCTAATATTTTCATTTGTTATCTTTTACAAAAAAAATATGTTTATGAAGTTAATATTGTATAAATATCTCACTTTTATTCTAAATGCATAATTTAAACAATATACGTTGAGGTTATGAATGATGTTAAGAAGAAAAAGGAAGAATCCCACTGATAACAATTTACCTATAAGAGTCTATCGTGGGAGGTCTAAATATGAATATCACCCTCCATCAGGAGGTTCAATATCCATTTGTTGTTTAAGTTCACCATTATCTGTCGTTTGGGAGGAATATGAAAAAATTCTTAACAAGGAAAAACAATAACTAAATAATAATATTTCAAATATTATACAGTAATTACTTTATTTACAGTTATAAAACCAGCGGGAGAACAAACTCCCGTTAGCGGTTTTGCCTAAATATACCAATAATAAAGATTTTTACACGCTATTAAATTAACTATCCAGTTTTAACTTCTCATATCCCCTATGGATTTCAAGATGCATCGCGACGGCAAGGGAGCGAATCCCCGGAAGCATAGATAACTATGTGACTGGGGTGAGTGAGTGCAGCCAACAAAGAGGCAACTTGAAAGATAACGGGTATTATCGTTCATCAAACCAAACTAATCATCCAACGCCTTCTCAAGATAGAAATCTTAAGTCTCCTACTTTGGTTGGCATGAAAACTCTCATCGGATTATTGGAAAAAAATAGCCAAATATTTGCCATAAGTTCGCAATTCCTACCAATTTAGAAAATTGCGAATTACACTTTTAAGTACTAGCAGAGTTTTAAAGCCCTTTTCCCCTACCAGGATCAATAAACATTGTGGTACAAATTTCCAACCCTTTCTTTGAACCGTACAAGTTCTTCTGTTAACGGGGAGTCAAGCCTAAGCATATACGTCACCAGTTTAGGAATACCACCAGCGAATGGTCTTATAGCAACGTCGCCGTCGCCATGCCGAGCCAAGTTGATCTGTGACTCTCCTGCCACACCAATCCCATACCCGGCAGCCACTAAAGTTAACAAGAGATCAAAACTGGCAACCTTTTCGGAGATATATGGAACTAACTTTGCATTTTGGAATATAGACAGAACTTGTTTCAGAAATCCCTCGTGAGTTTCCTGACCACAGACAATCAGTGAATAGCGCAAAAATTCATTCAGCTGCAATTCTTTATATGCCAAAAGCGGATGCCTAGCGGGAATAACCGCCACCAACGAATCATACCAAGCCGGTATTGCGATGATGCCATCTCGCACTATCGTAGATTGAGCGAATCCCACATCAAAAAGGTTATCACGTAATCCATTCATGTGTTGAGCTAAAGGTACCTCGTGTAAACGAATATCCGTCTCCGGCTCGTCCTCACGACATTTTGCTAACAGCTCGGCTAATTTGGATGGTGTAACGCCATCAGATAACGCAATACGAAGCTGACTATGGAATCCGGCCGCAACCGCTTTCACACTATCACGAACCTGACCGAGTACTGAAAAGATGCGAGGAGTTTGCTCCAGTAAAATTTCCCCTGCACGTGTGAGCCGGGTATTCCTTGTAGTACGTACGAATAACATCGTACCAAGATCGTCTTCCAATTTTTTGATTATTCTTGATAACGGTGATTGTTCTATATGCAGGCGTTCCGCAGCTCTAGCAAAATGTAATTCTTCTGCTACTACTATAAAACACTGTAAATGTCGTAACTTCATATATATGTAACCTCAATCTTTCACTAAACAGACTTATGCCTATTCTTTCTAAACGCTTCTTTAATTTGAATTTGTTCTTTCAGATCATCTAAATACGTTCAGCTTTAGTTGGTATTGTCCCGTAGGTTAGATCAGGGGTGACATCTCCCATTATTATAAATGCCAAATTACATAAAACCTCCTTTGAGTAAACATGAAATAACCGCTCAATAGTTAGCTATCTAGATACCCCTAAATTCATTAATTTATTTAATCAATATTTACCAAACTGTACGTCAATACATTTACAATAACAATAAATAAAGCTCACTCTTCCCTTAACTATACCCATTCCCTAGAAAGCCAATTATTAAATATTCATATAAAAAACCGAAAAAACGGCCAAACAGATCCGACTGAATGCACGATTTCACCAATAACTAAGTGGAACCAGAAAACAGGATACCAATATCAGCTTACCTGATTAAGACCTAAAAGGTCTTAAAGATGACTGCAAAGGACATGATACCCACCATTATTTTATTTAGAATTCAGATAGTAAGAAGTTAAATATCGATCCGTTAAATGGAAATATGCGTTTCTCCAAACGGATCATAATGAACCATTTAGTTACAATAACGAGGTGCCTATGCCGACGGTGGAACCAGGAGACTTGGAAGTTGCCACACATGGATTTGCCGATGGAATATCCATGCAATTAGCAAAAAAGCGCACATTACACGGACCCAATGAGGTTCTAACCAAAACAGAACTTAACCTTATTATAGATGAAGCTGCTATATCATTCGGAGAATTCCTGACTGCTCTTGGCGTTGACTGGAAAAATGATCCTAACTCAAAAGACACACCGAGACGTGTTGCAAAGGCTTATGTTCTTGACCTATGGAAAGGCCGATACAAACCAATGGGACCCATCACTACATTTCCGGCAGATAACTACGATGGCATTGTATTCGACGGCTGGATAGCGCTCGATTCCATGTGCTCTCACCATCATCAAGCAATCAGTGGCTATGTTCACGTTGCCTATATGCCAAGTCAATACGGGCGTGTTCTTGGCTTGTCAAAGTTAAATCGAATAGTCGAACATTTCGGCAGACGTGGGCTCATACAAGAACGGTTAACAGCAGCAATCCACAATGCTGTAAACCAAGTATGTGAAAGAAACCAAGGCGTCGCAGTATTAGTCGATGCATCGCATAATTGTGTACGTTGCAGAGGTGTACGCCACCAGAGAAGCCGTATGAAGACACAAATGTTTTCAGGTGCATTCGCTGAAGCTGATTCACCGGCAAAACAAGAGTTCTATGAATTGATTAGAGGTATTGCATGACAATTCAATATATTACTCGCAAAGGCTCTTTTGATTCCGCTCATCGCGTAATGAATGAAAGGGTCAAATGCTTCAATATCCACGGACACACTTATCTGTATGAACTTACTTTCTCATTTGAACAGATGCAACCAATTGGATACGCGATAGATTTCAAAGAGATAAAGCGCATAGGTGCCGCATGGATTGATGAGTTTCTGGATCACGCCTCAATTCTTAATCCCAAGGATGCAGACTTCATATCCGCTGTTCATGCTACACGCAGTAAATTCCGACTGATGAGCTTAAATCGTCATGGGGAGTACTGTAATCCAACAGTTGAGAATATTGCCAAAGAAATATTCCTCACTATGGAGGTTCTTTTTAATGAATGGGATAACCTAAAAATTCATCACATCAGACTCTATGAAACACCCAATTGTTTTACAGATTGCAATGCCGAGTCGATTCATGAAGAAGAACGCAGCGCATTTCTCAGTCAACGGTTTGAGGAACTCAAAGCTTATTCACAGGCAATGGGCCGGTTTGAATATGACTCAAGAAATGTTGTGACATCCGATTCTACTCATGAGCGCTTATAAAGTAATGAATCACGATGAATGAGGGTTGACGAATATGGACAGCGATATCTTACGGACATCTCTACTAATACGAGAAACGGAAGAAGCATTGTTACGTCTTTATTCCACTGGAGAGCTCCATGGAACAGTGCATACATGCATTGGGCAAGAGTTAACAGGCGCAATAGTATGCAAGTTTCTGAAAAAAAATGACTGGGTATTCTCCAATCATAGATGTCACGGCCACTTTCTTTCACGGACAGGCGATGTTACAGGACTGATCGCAGAGGTGATGGGAAAAGAAACCGGCGTGTGTGGAGGCCGTGGAGGAAGTCAACATCTATGCAAAGAGGGATTTTTTTCTAACGGGATTCAAGGCGGGATCTTACCGGTAGCAACCGGGGCAGCTTTCGCCAAGAAGTTACGCCATGATAATTCCATCTCAATAGCGTTTATCGGAGATGGCACTCTCGGAGAGGGTGTCGTATATGAAGTATTAAATATCGCAGCAAAGTGGGATCTACCACTATTGATCGTGTTAGAAAACAATCAATACGCACAATCTACTCATATATCAGAAACATTATCAGGCAGCATAAGCAAACGCGCACAGGCTTTTGGAATGAGATATGCGAAATCTGATGTTTGGAATTGGGAACATCTGATAGCTGAGACAGAAGAGCTGATAAATTATACTAGAAACCAAAGGCACCCCGCTTTTCTACAAATCGATACTTACCGTCTCAAAGCTCACTCCAAAGGAGACGATCTAAGAAACATAGATGAAATCGAACACTTTAATACTATCGATCCCATCAATGTCATTCTGCGTGAGCATGCTGCTGAATTGGAGACAGAAGTCGCCAGAGTTCAAGAAAGAGTAAATGACGCAATAAGAAAGGCAAAACAGGCTCGCTCATCACCGTTTTACAGCGCTGAAACACAATTGCAATCGAGATCTTCCACATTTCATCCTCTACCCAGCCAAGGGTCTAAGATTCGGCTATCCCGTGCAATCAATAAGGCATTTTTGGAAATCATGGAACTGGATAAAAATATCCTGTTCATAGGAGAAGACGTGAAAGCGCCTTATGGCGGCGCATTTAAGATATCCGATGGCCTATCCGATAGCTTTCCCGGACAAGTCATAAATACCCCCATTTCCGAAAGCGCTATTGTCGGCATCGGATGTGGGCTCGCCATGCATGGATATTGTCCTTTTGTGGAAATCATGTTCGGCGACTTCTTGACTTTAGCGTTTGACCAAATATTGAATCACGCAGCCAAGTTCAGGGACATGTACAACGATCAGGTGAAAGTTCCATTAGTGATCCGGACACCAATGGGCGCTGGCCGCGGTTACGGACCTACCCATAGTCAAACTCTGGAAAAGCATTTCATGGGAATACCAGGTCTGACGATACTGGCAATTAACAATCTTATCGATCCGGCAATAGTCTATAAAACACTTGCAAAACAGGAGGAAGGTCCTGTCCTTCTTATTGAAAATAAAATCCTCTATACCAAGAGCATTCGAAATGCTCCATTGGGGTTCACAAGCTATGCCTCTGACGATCCATTCCCAGCGGTCGTTGTAAGCCCTCTGTCAACAAACGTCGACGTTGTAATCTTCGGTTATGGTGGGCTGAGCGATCTACTGGTGGATGTAGCAGAAGAACTTTTCGTAGAACACGATGTGATTGCTCAAGTTATCTGCCCACTCCAGATATATCCGAATACGCATATATCCTTTCCCCGACAAATTTAAAATTAGCTGACGATATCAGCAATATTTGGCAATCACAGCTTGAATGCCAAGTAGTGAATCCATCGGACAATTTCTTCAAACTCGGCGGTGACTCGATGAAGGCTGCCCACACGATATCGCAAGTCGCGGCTCATATTGCCGTTGCTGTACCTCTGCGATTGCTTTTCGAAAACCCCACCCTTCAAAAATTCACCCAGCAAATTATACAGTTGATTGATGAAACACCACAAAACATTGACGATCTTTTACCTGCGTCGCCGGATAACTACGCTACACTCTCTCTTCAACAAGAGAGATTACTCAAATTATGCGCTGATGGAGATCCCTCTGACTATAACCTTTTCCGCGCTTATCGGCTCACTGGTCATCTCGATAGAGAGGCATTAAGGCAAGCACTACATCACCTAACAAAACGACACGAAATCCTTCGTAGTCGATTCGATTGGACCACCGCTTCATTTATTGGGTACTTTGAAGAAGATGCCGATCTGCCAATTGAGATAATTGACCTTTCTGCAATAGCCAAAGAAGGTCAAGACGAACAATTGATGTCCGCCTTACAACGTAATTCACAATGTATCTGGAATGTAGGCGACTGGCTGTTTCACGTAAGCCTGATTCTTCTCAAAGCAGACGAGCAGGTTTTAACACTCTGTCTACATCACTTGATTGCAGATGGTGAGTCTATTCGAATTCTCGCTGCCGAATTATCAACTTTCTATGCCCATGCGTACGGTGACAAATCAGTCGCTTTGCCAAAAGATCTACAACGACAATATCGCCACTATGCTAACTGGCAACAACAATATATCCGTGATGTATCTGTAAAACGTCAAATAAGTTACTGGAAACATAAAATGGAAGGTGCACCTTCCCTACTCGCTCTCCCTATATGCAATCAATCAGAAATCTATCAAACAAGATGTTCCGCATCAGAAGTGTTTCAGATCCCACAAGAGATTGGTGTCCTTGAATTCAGCCGCCATATAGGAGCCACACCCTATACGATTCTTATGTCAGCTTGGGCAATTGTTCTTTCCCATTATTCATCCCAACAAGAAGTCGTTATTGGCACTGCGGCGGACAACAGACAACCGGAATATGGAAACAACCTCGGTTTCTTTGCAAACAATTGGGCTGCACGCATATTCGTTGAAGATACACAAGAATTCACATTACTGACTGAATCGATACGCCGAATCACTCTGGATGCAAAGGATAATATTGATTGGCCTTTCGGCACGATTGCCGATGCACTCGCGCCTCCTGAAAAACCCAAAGTACGATCACGCATCTTTCAGGTCATGTTAATCATGCTTCCCAACGCAAAATTGACCTTACGAAACATCGAGATCATACCCGTGAACTTAGATATAGGGCGTGGCAGAGAACCTTTTGACGGTACAGTTTTAGATATGACGCTATGGATATCTGTAGAGCATGAAAATATATGTGCAAAGCTAGTATATAACGTTGATCTCTTTCAAGAGAAAACAGTGAAATCCATAGTTCGATCATTCACAGCAGTCCTTCGGAAAGCATGCTCGGAGAGCAGTATTACGCTGCTTAAACTTAAAGATACTTGTGAAACCATTGAGTAATCAAGCATGATACCAGCACAAGAATTACACCGATTAGCACACGAAGCATTAAATCGTCAAGATTTCGAACACTGCGCCAAATATTGTTACACACAGCTCAAGGCTGCAAATGAACCGTATTGTCTGCAAGATGAAATCACTCTAGATTGTATTTATATGCTACTGTTTATACATGACATTTATAATCAACAATGCCATCTCCCTTTCACTGAGAAATGGACAAGACATGATCTATTCTCCTTGGCAGAAACTTATTATACTAAGAAAATATCACTTGATACGCATATTAAGCTGAAAGTTCTCAAAGGAAAGTACCTCGCCAATACAAAATCATCACAAGCAGCAATCTTGGCGATACAAGATGCAATCATTTTGGCTGAAAACAGTTGTACCCCCTATATCAAAGCCCTTGCATTAGCTGAATTAGGCCACAAAACCATGAAAATCAGCCTTAAGCACGGGAGAGAATTGATCCGGCAAGCCCACGATATCCTGCATCAAAGTCCAATAAGTCATGAACTGTCATTGGAAAACCAAAGGTATATCCATTTTATTTCTTCGATACATGGAGTTTGCGAGTTCGATTTTGGAAACTACGAAGCAGCTATGAAACATCTGTCCAGAGTTTACGAGTCAAGCCTGCAACTCGGCATCAAATTCGACATTTCCATCTTCTGCAACTACCTAGCACAAGTCCATATCAGTCTAGGAGATTATGAAACCGCTGAGTCGCTTCTACTCAGCAGCCTTGAATATTTCATCCCTGAGAAAACGCCACACGCATGGAATGCGAATAATCGCGCACTCCTTGGCAAGGTCTATATGGAGTGGGGAAAATATGACAAGGCACGTGAACACCTCATAACAGGGTGGAAAGAGAGCAGATTGGCTCGCAACTTACCTTTAATAACGCTTGTCAGAAATTACTATGCAGAATTTCTTTTACAACGAGAAAGTAGTCCGTCCAAACAAAATATCTCCTTGGCCGAAGAAATCTTGCAGGAAAATATCTCTGAAGCACACCAAGCAGGAATATATCGTAGCAAAATTCTTTCGTTATCGCTTATGGGACAAATTTCCCTCAGCCGAAATGACTTTGACGCTGCCAAAAAATATAGCCAATCTGCTATTGATATGCTCATTCGCATGGGATGGCTACCCGCTCTCCGTACACAGGAGATCTACATGAACCACTATACCGTAGCAATCAGCTGTGGAGATATGGAGCAGGAAAAATACTGGTTATCAGAAGCTTATAATGTGGTAATGAGTATAGCTCGTCGTATTCTTGATGATACCAGACGCCTTTCATTTTTGAATCGGGTAAAAATCAATGAAATGATTGTTCACAAATATATGGAAACTTAATTTATCTGTATTCGTGAGATCTACTTTAATGACGGAAAATCAATATGAAAAATGAACATTCTACATCAATGCGAAAGCGACGAGTTGCACTGATCACGGGGGCTGCCAGAAGATTAGGCGCTGTTATCGCAAAAACATTGCATGCTGAGGGATTCAATATAGTGGCACACTGTAATACATCCCAATTAGAGGCCAACGAACTCGTTCAGGAATTAAATTCGATACGAGCCCACTCTACAATATCCGTGCAAGCCGATTTGAGTGATTTACGCAATTGTGAACCCGTCATAAATGCAACAATAAGCGAATGGGGACAATTGGATATATTAGTCAATAATGCCTCAACCTATTACCCAACAGAAATTGGATCTGTTTCCCATAGCCAATGGAATGATTTGGTCGATATTAACCTAAAAATACCGTTTTTTCTGATCCAAACTGCCATGCCTTGGCTGCATCAGGTTCGTGGGAACATAGTCAATATTGTAGATATCAATGCTCAGCGTCCTCTAAAAGGATATCCTGTCTATTGTGCTGCAAAAGCGGGCCTTGCACTACTCACAGAAGCACTCGCTTTAGAGTTAGCCCCAAATATCCGGGTGAATGGCGTCGCTCCGGGAACGATCATGTGGCCTGAAAAGAGTAATAAATTGGATGATAGCGAAAAACTCACTACTTTGAAAAAAATCCCCCTTGGCCGAATTGGTGATGGCAAAGACATCGCTGAGGCGGTACGATTTCTTGCAATTTCAGAGTATGTTACAGGTCACATCATCAGGATCGATGGCGGTGCAATACTTTCCAGATAAAAATTCCACTCTAGCAACATACGGTTTCATGATGGAATAAGTGTCAGGTAATTTAATTTTTTGCGAGTAAATATGATATGAAGCACGAAAAAGTCATAGCAGCAGTGGCAATTGGAAGTAATCTTAGTCAGCCTTATTACAACTTGTTAGCAGCAGAAAATTATTTGCTGGCATTGAGGGAAAGTACAAACTTCCGATTTAGTCCGATATATAAAACAGCACCGATTGACAGTACAGGGGCGCCAGACTACTTGAATGCCGTTGTTGTCTTTGAGACATCGCTCCCACCGGTAGTTTTGCTCACCGAGTTGCTAAGTATTGAAACTCTCAACGGCAGAAAACGCTCGTTTGTCAATGCGCCTCGAACGCTGGATCTTGATTTACTCTTATACGGGGATAAGATTATATCTACGGAGAACCTGATTGTTCCTCATCCGAGGTTTCATAAGCGCTTCTTTGTTTTGACACCACTCAATGACTTATTACCTGAAACACAACATCCACTCCTTAAAGCATCGATTAATGAACTTGAGCAAAGATTGCAAACACTTTATGAAAAAGAAAAATACATATCTCATTTCGACCAAACATTTCGATCTGTTTCTACTAACATTCATTAGAAAAGGGGCAAAAACAACACATTGTTATCAATCAAATTTCTGTGTATTAACATAAATGATTCATAAATATGGTTTCATCATAATTGGTTATTAGAGCAAAGAAATTCAACACAGCTCAGACCGTTTCAGTGTGAGCTGGAAAACACCTTAGCAAAAGGCAATGAAAAAGGGAGGAAATAATGGATAGAAGAATGAGTTAGCAGTAACTTGCAAGAGGTTGCAAGTTACTGGATAACAGCCGCCGCCTTAAAAATATATTCTTTGAATAGCAACGCCAGCGCCGCAGCAACAATAAACCATTGAAGTCGATCAAATTTACCTTCAAGTTTATCAAAACGTTTATCTATGGATTCAATACGCTTATCCATAACATCGAAGCGTTTATCAATAGATTCAAAGCGTCTATCTATTAATTCGAATTGCTTATCAATAGATTCAAAGCGTTTATCAAGTGATGCAAAGTTAACTTCGGTCTCACGGCGCAGATTATCAACATTTTCCTGAGTTGCAAGATGTTGCATATTCTGCCCTCGATGTAAGAGAGCATTCAGTACATCACTCGTGTTAAACTCTATTTTTTTATCATCTGAGCCACTCATTTTTTACTCCCTTTCCCTATTAGACAGAACGAATATTAATCTCAGTATATACCTGTTATCTTTCAAGTTGCCTCTTTGTTGGCTGCACTCGCTCACCCCGGTCACATAGTTACCTATGCTCCCGGGGATTCTCTCCCTTGCCGTCGCGATGCATCTTGAAATCCATAGGGTATACACTCACTGGCAAAATTTAGAAAACCCCACGGAAGCATTAACTACCGTGAAGCTTTCGTAAGATGACAGATTACATATGCTGAATAATCGCGTCACCAAATTCACTGCATTTCAGCAGCTTAGCGCCTTCCATCAGACGTTCGAAATCATAAGTCACGGTCTTCGCCGCGATCGCGCCTTCCATACCTTTCACGATCAGATCTGCGGCTTCTGTCCACCCCATGTGACGCAGCATCATTTCAGCGGAAAGAATCACAGAACCTGGATTCACCTTATCCTGACCGGCATATTTAGGTGCTGTACCATGAGTCGCTTCAAACAGAGCACATTCATCACCGATGTTTGCTCCCGGAGCGATACCAATACCACCAACCTGAGCAGCTAGTGCATCAGAAATATAGTCACCATTCAGGTTCATACAGGCGATAACATCATATTCAGCAGGGCGCAACAGAATCTGTTGTAAAAACGCATCTGCGATGACATCTTTGACAATGATCTCTTTACCGTTTTTCGGATTCTTAATTTTCACCCAAGGACCGCCATCCAACAGTTCACCGCCGAACTCTTCACGAGCAAGCTGATAACCCCAGTCTTTGAAAGCACCTTCGGTGAACTTCATAATGTTGCCTTTGTGAACCAGAGTGACAGATTCACGGTCATTATCAATTGCGTATTCGATGGCAGCACGAACTAAGCGTTTAGTGCCCTCTTCAGAACAGGGTTTCACACCGATACCACATTGCTGTGGGAAACGGATTTTATTTACGCCCATCTCTTCTTGCAGGAATTTGATCACTTTATCCGCTTCGGCAGACCCCGCTTTCCATTCAATACCGGCGTAAATATCTTCCGCGTTTTCACGGAAAATAACCATATCGGTCAATTCAGGTTGTTTGACCGGGCTTGGCGTTCCCTGGTAATAACGAATAGGACGAAGGCAAACATACAGATCTAATTGCTGGCGCAATGCTACGTTCAGAGAACGAATACCGCCACCAACCGGCGTCGTCAGAGGACCTTTAATGGCGACGCGATATTCACGGATCAGATCCAACGTTTCATCCGGCAACCAAACATCTTTACCGTATACATGAGTCGATTTTTCACCGGTGTAGATTTCCATCCAGGAAATTTTACGCTCACCCTGATAGGCTTTCTGAACCGCTGCATCAACAACTTTCAACATTGCAGGGGTAACATCGACACCAATCCCATCCCCTTCGATATAAGGGATGACCGGGTTATTCGGAACAACCAGTTTACCTTTAGCGTCGACTGTTATTTTTTTACCTTCCGCCGGAATAACTACTTTGCTTTCCATTAACCTCTCCTTTCAAGTAAGCGTAATACCTTGTTAATTTTTTGTAAGGGACGTGTCAATACTACTTGAATATTCTGCGAACGCCAATTGATAGCAGACTAATGTATAATACCCCTTCCATTTTATTCAGTGATCTATAATGACAAATTTCGCTATTAAAAAACACAAACTTAACCGATTCAGCCAAAGAAAAATATCGCATTCTGTCAAAAAACCAACAGTACCTCGTCGAGTGTTGATATTTAACAAACCCTATGATGTTTTACCCCAATTCACTGATGAAATGGGCAGAACAACGTTAAAAGATTTTATCCCGTTCCCTAATGTGTATGCTGCCGGGCGTTTAGATCGTGACAGTGAAGGATTATTAATTCTGACGAATGACGGTAAACTTCAAGCACAGCTAACCCAACCGAATAAAAAAACAGCCAAAGTTTATTATGTGCAAGTTGAAGGCGTTCCAGATGAAATCTCTCTCGATAAGTTACGCAATGGCATCATATTAAAAGATGGGCCTACCCTACCCGCAGGTGTCGAGTTAGTTCATGAACCGACATGGCTTTGGAATCGCCATCCACCGATTCGTGAACGTAAAAATATTCCGGTAAGCTGGTTAAAAATAACACTTTATGAAGGCCGAAATCGTCAAGTGCGCAGAATGACAGCACATATCGGTTTTCCTACACTTCGGCTGATTCGTTTTAGTATGGGAAACTTACAATTAGGCAAGATGAAACCCGGAGAATGGAAGGAGATCAATTTTGTTTAGCCCCCACATCACAGTTGCCTGTGTTGTCCATGCCCAGAATAAATTCCTGGTAGTTGAAGAGACAATTAATGGCAAAGCAGTATGGAATCAACCCGCTGGTCATCTTGAAGCGGGTGAAACATTGTTACAAGCGGCGGAACGCGAATTATGGGAAGAAGCCGGTATTCAGGCTAAGCCGCAAGCACTGCTGAAAGTTCATCAGTGGGTTGCACCAGACGGCACCCCCTTTATCCGTTTTCTGTTTCTGGTTGAAATGGAACAACAAACCGTAACCCATCCACAAGACCATGATATTGACAGTTGCCATTGGGTTACAGCAGAGCAAATATTCAGTAGCCATTATCTTCGTTCTCCACTCGTCGCAGAAAGTATTCGCTGTTACCTGCAAAACGAAAAGCATCCTGTCACCCTACTGGATAGTTATGTTTCTCCGTTTATTTAATAACAAAACAGTGATACGTTTGATGCACCCCGATTTGCAACGTGTTAAAGTACGGCGCTTGTTTTTTTCTCCAGTGAGATTCCCATGTCAGATAACAGCCAGAAAAAAGTCATTGTCGGCATGTCCGGCGGTGTAGATTCCTCCGTTTCCGCCTATTTGCTACAACAGCAAGGTTATCAAGTGGCTGGCTTGTTCATGAAGAATTGGGAAGAAGATGATGATGAAGAGTACTGTTCAGCCGCGACTGATCTGGCTGATGCCCAATCCGTTTGCGATAAGTTGGGCATCGAACTTCATACCGTCAACTTTGCTGCCGAATATTGGGATAATGTTTTCGAACATTTTCTTTCTGAATATAGAGCAGGCAGAACACCTAACCCAGATATTCTATGTAACAAAGAAATTAAGTTTAAAGCATTTCTGGAATTTGCTGCTGAGGATTTAGGCGCGGATTATATCGCAACAGGTCATTATGTTCGCCGCAGAGATATTAACGGTAAAAACCAATTATTACGTGGGCTAGATAACAATAAAGACCAAAGCTACTTCTTATACACGTTGAGCCACCAGCAAATTGCTCAAAGCCTATTTCCGGTCGGTGAACTGGAAAAACCGGAGGTCCGTCGTATTGCTGAAAAAATTGGTCTGGTGACGGCAAAGAAAAAAGATTCCACCGGTATCTGTTTTATTGGCGAGCGCAAATTCCGTGACTTCCTTGGCCGTTATTTACCAGCCAAACCAGGCCCGATTATGACAGTAGATGGAGAATCCCTTGGTGAACATCAGGGGCTGATGTACCACACGCTGGGTCAACGTAAAGGTCTGGGAATCGGTGGAACGAAAGAAGGCAGCGAAGAGCCGTGGTATGTCATAGATAAAGACGTTCAGAACAACATCCTGATCGTGGCACAGGGGCATGAACACCCCCGTTTAATGTCTACCGGCCTTATTGCTCAGCAACTTCACTGGGTTGACAGACAGACATTAACTGAAGAAATCCATTGCGTCGTCAAAACACGTTATCGTCAGCAAGATATTCCTTGCACTGTCACCCCCATAAACGAAGATAAAATAGAAGTCCGTTTTGCTAACCCTGTCGCCGCAGTCACCCCCGGCCAATCAGCCGTCTTTTATCAGGGTGAAATTTGTCTTGGCGGTGGAGTGATCGAACAACGTTTGCAGGAGTAATTGTGGCAAAGAATTATTACAACATTACACTAGCGCTGGCGGGAATTTGCCAGTCAGGTCGCTTGGTACAACAACTTTCTCATGAAAACCAGTGTGATACTGATGCTGTTGCCACTATGGTTAATAGCATTTTAAACACCAACCCGGCATCTGTTTTAGATGTGTTCGGCAATCATGAACGCAATCTGAAAATTGGTCTGAACGCAATGCTAGGGATGTTTAATAGCT
This sequence comes from Photorhabdus kayaii, assembly GCF_025384895.1. Taxonomy (NCBI): domain Bacteria; kingdom Pseudomonadati; phylum Pseudomonadota; class Gammaproteobacteria; order Enterobacterales; family Morganellaceae; genus Photorhabdus; species Photorhabdus kayaii. Next base: position 17,541 of record NZ_JAJAFZ010000011.1, on the reverse strand, counting down.
CTAACAATGGTATTTCTGCCGATCTCACCCGCTATATCTTGAGTCTGATAGCATTGGAGCGCCGGCTAATTAAAAATCAGGCAGCTTCCGATGCATTGGGTAACCGTATCAGTTTACTAGAACGTCAACAGGCATATTTCGAACCCATGTCAGAAGGGATGTTCAATGCGCTGGCCGGTATTTATGTCGATGTTATCAGCCCATTAGGCCCACGAATCCAAGTAACTGGTTCCCCTGATATTCTGCGCAATCCACTTGTACAAGCGAAAGTCCGGGCTATTCTACTGGCTGGCGTCCGTTGTGCGGTCTTATGGCAACAAGTTGGCGGTGGTCGCTTGCAATTAATGTTTTCTCGTCAACGCCTGATCCAACAGGCGAAAGATATTCTTTCTCATTGTTAAATAAAATCCGGGAGTTGCTACCAATGGAATTATCCTCACTGACTGCTGTTTCTCCAATCGATGGCCGTTACGGCGATAAAGTCAGCGCATTACGTACCATTTTTAGTGAGTTTGGCTTACTGAAATTCCGCGTGCAGGTTGAAGTACGTTGGCTGCAAAAACTGGCAGAATGTGCTGAAATTAAAGAAGTTCCCGCTTTTGATACAGACGCAAACGCTTACCTGAATGAAATTATCGCAAATTTCAATGAGCAGGATGCAATGCGTATTAAAACTATCGAACGCACCACTAATCACGATGTCAAAGCAGTGGAATATTTTCTGAAAGAGAAAGTTGCGCATGTTCCTGCACTACATCAAGTTTCTGAGTTTATTCACTTTGCCTGTACTTCTGAAGATATTAACAATCTAGCTTATGCGCTGATGCTACAAACAGCCCGTGAAGAGGTACTTTTACCCCAATGGCGCCAGATGATTGATACCATCAAAAAAATGGCGAGTGAATATCGAGACTTACCCCTGTTATCTCGCACTCACGGCCAACCCGCCACACCTTCCACGGTTGGTAAAGAGTTTGCCAATGTTGCTCATCGAATGGAACGCCAGTATCGTCAACTGGAACAAGCCGAAATACTCGGCAAAATTAATGGCGCCGTGGGTAACTATAATGCCCATATAGCCGCTTACCCACAGGTTGATTGGCATCAGTTTAGTGAAACTTTTGTGACTTCACTTGGCATCACATGGAATCCATACACGACCCAAATCGAACCCCATGATTATATTGCTGAATTGTTCGATACCATCGCCCGTTTCAACACGATTCTGATCGATTTTGACCGTGACATTTGGGGTTACATCGCACTTAACCATTTCAAACAGAAAACGGTTGCCGGTGAAATCGGTTCTTCCACTATGCCACACAAAGTCAATCCAATTGATTTTGAAAACTCGGAAGGCAATTTGGGGCTGGCAAATGCGGTATTTAGTCATCTGGCAAGCAAGTTACCGATTTCCCGTTGGCAACGAGATCTGACTGATTCAACCGTATTACGCAACCTTGGTGTTGGCCTGGGATATGCTCTGATCGCTTATCAAGCTACGATGAAAGGCTTAAATAAGTTAGAAGTCAATGAGCAACACCTACTGGATGAGCTAGATCAAAACTGGGAAGTGCTTGCTGAACCTATCCAGACAGTAATGCGTCGCTATGGTATCGAAAAGCCTTATGAAAAACTCAAAGAACTTACCCGTGGCAAACGCGTCAATGGTGAAGGAATGAAAACCTTTATCGATGGGCTGGATTTACCGGAAGAAGAGAAAATACGACTGAAAGCCATGACGCCGGCAAATTATATTGGCCGTGCAATTACACTGGTTGATGAATTGAAGTAGTTGATATTCAACAGACGGATAAAACATCCGTCTGTTGCTATCCTTATATAAACCAATCCCAAACATACTTTAAAGTTATATTCTCTATTTCCACTTAACGTCTTGCTGTTACAGATCCATGTATCTAACATATTCAGCCAGAACCATGACATTGAATTTTTTACCGGCAGTTTTGTCTATATAACAATCCAAATGAATTGATTATTACAATAACTGCCTGCTGGAGTTGAGAAGGATTATTCCATGCGGATATTGATCGTTGAAGACAACATGTTACTGCGTCACCATTTAACGGTACAGCTTCGCGACACCGGTCATCTAGTTGATGCCGCTGCAAACGCCAAAGAAGCCGATTACTATCTGGTCGAGAGCGAACCCGATATTGCCATTGTTGATCTTGGTTTGCCCGGAGAAGATGGTTTGAGTTTGATCCGTCGCTGGCGCCAAAAAGATGAAAAACTCCCCATTCTTGTTTTGACCGCCCGCGAAAGCTGGCAAGAAAAAGTCACGGTTCTTGATGCAGGAGCAGATGATTATGTTACCAAGCCCTTTCATCTTGAGGAAATTATTGCCCGTATGCAGGCACTCCTACGCCGTAATAATGGGCTGGTTTCTCAGATTATTGAATTCCCACCTTTCAAAATTGATCTGTCACGCAAGGAATTTACAGTTTACGGAGAGAGCGTCAAACTAACGGCGTTTGAATACCGAATCATTGAAATACTGATGTGTAATAGCGACAAAGTTGTCACTAAAGAGTCATTAATGCGCCAATTATATCCCGATGCTGAACTACGCGAAGGTCACTCCATCGATGTCTTAATCGGCCGACTAAGAAAAAAAATATTAGATATTTGGCCTTATGAAGCTATCGTGACTGTCCGGGGCCAAGGCTATCGCTTTGATGTGTAAAACTTTCATGGGTAAAAAAGTGCTTAAGCACAAAAAGCAGCCTTTCTCACTCCGTACCCGGTTTTTAATGGCAACGGCTGCGGTTATTCTTGCTCTTACCATGTCTTACGGTATTGTTGCCATTGTCGGTTACCTGGTCAGTTTTGATAAAACCGCTTATACACTGCTACGCAGTCAGAGTAATCTATTTTTCAGCCTTGCTCAGTGGAATAACAATCAGCTGGATATTTCAGTCCCCCCCAATTTCACACTGAATAACCCATCATTGGTTCTGATTTATAACAACAAAGGTACCATCCTCTGGCGTCAACACCATATCCCAAAAGTCGAAAACTCTATTCCTAGTGAATGGTTAAAAGAAGACGGTTTATATGAACTGGATACTGATCTAAAAAGCAGCCGGGATTTGCTAAAAAACTCGGCTAACACACAAGGACAATTAGGTAAACTTAATTCACTTGACGAAAATGAAGATAATGAGCTAACTCACTCCGTTTCTGTCAACAGATATAGTGCGACAGCTCATTTGCCAGCGTTGACGATTGTAGTCATTGATACCATTCCACAGGATTTACAAAAAACGGTTCTGGTGTGGGAATGGTTCGGTTATGTATTGATTGCCAATCTTATTCTGGTTATCCCATTAATCTGGCTGGCAGCACACTGGAGTTTACGGCCAATTAAATCGCTTATTCATCAGATCAGTTCATTAGAAAAAGGTGAACGGGAAAAACTGGATGAAAATCCACCGACAGAGCTGCGGGGGCTAGTTCGTAACCTTAATGTGTTGCTCAATAATGAACGCAATCGCTATACAAAATACCGAACAACACTGGCTGATCTGACACACAGCTTGAAAACGCCACTGGCTGTTTTACAATCAACTCTCCGTTCTTTGCGTGACAGCAAACAAATGACTATTCAACAGGCAGAACCCATCATGCTTGAGCAAATTGGCCGTATTTCTCAGCAGATAGGCTATTATCTGCATCGTGCCAGTATGCGCAGTGAACACAGCACTATTATGCGGAAAGTCTCTTCTGTTCCTGCTTTACTAGATAGCCTGTGCAGCGCTTTAACAAAAGTTTATCAGCGTAAAGGTGTCAGTCTCACGTTAGATGTCTCACCGGAAATCACCTGGCTTGGTGAGAAAAATGACTTTATGGAAGTCATGGGTAATGTGCTGGAAAACGCTTGTAAGTACTGCCTTAAATTTGTTGAGATCTCTGTGGCGATTGATCACGATTCGGTAATGATTATTGTCGATGACGATGGTCCAGGGGTGCCAATTGAAAAATGGGACATGATTTTCCAGCGAGGTCAACGTGTTGATACTTTAAAGCCTGGTCAAGGGCTTGGATTGTCAATTGCTTCTGAAATTATCGAACAATATAAAGGCGATATCAGTATCAGTGACAGTCCACTTGGTGGTGCCAGAATTTGCGTTATGTTCCGATGCCAGCAAATTAATGACGATGATTAGTTAAATATGCCAGTGTAGTCTGATACTGAGTTTAACTATTCGTTATAATACCCTGAAATTCACTTCACACTCAGGATGTCACTATGGACTATCAGTTGAATCTGGACTGGCAGGCATTTTTGCATAATCATTGGCAAAAACGGCCTTTACTGATTAAACAAGGCTTCCGTCAATTCATTGATCCCCTTACTCCCGATGAACTCGCGGGGCTGGCTATGGAAAATGAAGTTGACTGCCGTCTGGTCAGCCAGAAAAATGGCCGTTGGGATGTCTCTCATGGTCCATTCGAAAGTTACGATCATTTAGGTGAAAAAGAGTGGTCACTGCTGGTACAAGCGGTTAATCACTGGCACCATCCTTCCGCCGCATTAATGCAACCATTCCGCGTATTATCTGACTGGCGGATAGATGATCTGATGGTCTCCTTCTCCGTTCCCGGTGGTGGTGTTGGTCCGCATCTAGATCAATACGATGTGTTTATCATTCAAGGAATGGGCCGCCGTCGCTGGCGCGTTGGGGAAAAGCTACCAATGGAACAACGCTGCCCTCACCCCGATCTATTACAGGTCGATCCCTTTAATGCCGTTATTGACGAAGAGATGGAACCAGGTGATATTCTCTATATCCCACCAGGATTTCCTCATGAAGGTTATTCCATCGAAGATTCACTAAATTATTCAGTTGGTTTCCGCGCCCCCAATTCCCGTGAACTGTTCAGTAGCTTCGCCGATTATGTACTGGCTAGTGATTTAGGCAGCTATCGTTATAGCGATCCCGATCTGACTTTCCGCGAAAATCCGGCGCTGGTCCAACCGCATGAACTATCAGCGCTACACACCATGATGAACGAGTTATTAGCACAGCCTGACACTTTCCAGCAATGGTTTGGTGAATTCATCTCTCAGTCACGGCATGAACTTGATATTGCTCCACCAGAGCCACCTTATGAAAGTGATGAAATTTATGAATTAATGAAACAAGGTGAAAATCTCCACCGCCTTAACGGATTACGGGTTATCAGGGTTGGTGATCAATGCTTTGTTAACGGTGAATTAATAGATACACCTCATATTAAAGCGGCTGATGTTCTTTGCTGCCATTATCAAATTAATGCAGAAATGCTTGGTGAAGCGATAGATGATGTTCGTTTTATCAGACTGCTCACTGCATTGGTCAATAGTGGTTACTGGTACTTTAATGATTGATACCTCACCTCAAGAGGTTAATTTCAATAAGGTTGATTTTCTCCCCACTAAATCACAAGTGATTATAGTGGGGGGTTCTTAAGTTCGCTTCGATCTCAATTAGCATTCAGGAAGGAGAATTCCGCACAGTTTGTTAAGAACTTGTCGTGCCAGGATTTGCCGTTAATATCCGATCAAATTAACTAGTGCTGCAAAACGCCTGACTCATTTCCGACTTTTTAGACAACAGTGCGGTTAATTCAGCAATACGCATGACAACACTTACAGCCTGCTCCATTCCTTCCAACGAAACAAATTCATGTTTGCCATGATAATTATACCCCCCCATGAATATATTCGGGCAAGGTAAACCACGAAACGACAATTGTGCGCCATGAGTACCACCACGAATCGGTTTAATAACGGGTTCAATATTACAATCCAGCATTGCCTGTTTGGCAATCTCAATAACATGCGGATATTTGATAACTTCATCATGCATATTGTAATAATTGTCATCGATAGTCAGTTCGATATAACAACCAGGATGCAGCCCCTCACCGGCTTTTTCAGCAATTTTAATCATCTTCTTTTTACGTTCTTCGAAGTTATTCCGATCAAAATCACGAATGATATAGTGCATTTCAGCACACTCAACCGTGCCTTTAATACGTTGCAAATGATAGAAACCTTCATATCCATCGGTATGCTCCGGTGTCTCTTCCGATGGCAATGCTTGATGGATATGGATCGCCAGTGATAAAGCATTGATCATCACATTTTTAGCACTACCAGAGTGAACATTATTACCAACAATCTTAACGGTTACTACCGCTGCATTGAAATTTTCAAATGCCAGTTCACCTACACCACCACCATCTACGGTGTATGCCCACTCAGCATCAAATGAATTAATATCAAAATAGCGTGCTCCTTTACCTATCTCCTCATCAGGTGTAAACGCAATTCGAATATCACCATGTAAGATATTGCTATTTTTCAGACGAACCATTGCAGTAATGATTTCTGCAATACCCGCTTTATCATCAGCACCAAGCAGCGTTTTACCATCGGTGGTAATCAATGTTTTCCCCAACATATTATGCAAGATAGGAAACATAACCGGCGATAACACTTCATTACCCGCACCCAGAGCAATTTCACCACCTTGATAATTTTCCAACATTTGTGGACTTATATTTTTTCCAGAAAAATCAGGTGAAGTATCAAGGTGAGCAATAAAACCGATAACAGGTACAGGCCAAGATGTATTGGCAGGTAATGTTGCCATAACACAGCCATGAGCATCCTGTACCACATTAGAAAAACCTAATTCGATCAACTCCTGTTTCAGCGCTTTGGCGAGTTCGAGCTGCCCATGACTACTGGGAATCGTCTTTGCTGACGGCTTTGACTGAGTATCAAAAGATATGTATTTAAAAAAACGTTCTAGTAATCTGTCCATTATTCTCTTCCCCCAGGGATTTAGCTACCCATTATGAGGAAGAGAAACACAATAATTATTGCGTTAAATCAGCTTTAAATTCTTTAATACTATCAATTAACCTTCGAGCATACTCATCTACTATCTTACTGGCTGGTCCATAATGCTTTTCATCAAATAGACTTTCTACTTGACTCGGTTCCAGGTTCAGCTCTACCGTGTGCGCCCCTGCCAGTTTAGCTTCATGTACAAATCCAGCCGCAGGATAAACATGACCAGAAGTGCCGATAGCGATAAAAATATCTACCTGAGACAGTGCAGAATAGATCCGTTCCATTTCCAAAGGCATTTCACCAAACCAAACAACATGTGGACGCAATGGCGAGGGGAACTGACAACAATGGCAACGTTCATCTGTCGTCAAATCGTCTGTCCACTCAAACACTTGCCCAGATTGGCAACAACGAATTTTGAACAACTCACCATGCATATGCACCGTGCGATAGCTGCCCGCCCGCTCATGAAGATTATCGATATTCTGAGTAATCAACAAAAAATTATCGCCAAGCTCATGCTCCAGCGCGGCTAAAGCATAATGCGCTGCGTTCGGTTCTATTTCTGATTGCTGAAGTTGATGACGCCGGGCATTATAAAATGCCTGCACCAATTCTGGATCCTTCTGAAATCCCTCAGGTGTAGCAACATCTTCCACCCGATGTTCTTCCCACAGCCCATCGGAGGAGCGGAAAGTCCGAATACCCGATTCAGCCGAAATACCGGCTCCTGTCAATACCACGATGTAAGGTTTTTTCATATTAATCGCCAATCGATTATCCCTATAAAAAATCCGACTACGAAATCTCTGCTGTCTCAAACGCTTAACCTTACGAAGCCGACCAAGCCGACTAAGCCGACGACAAACTCGCATACTGATTTCCTTCAAGATTTCTTAAATATTGCTTAGGTTTCTATTTTTTATACCATAACGTTTTGATTAGCTCATGCCAATAATAGATTAATTATTTTCCACTTAATATTCGTGCCGGCTCAAGTCTACTTGCCCGTCTTGCCGGATACCAACTGGCTAATAAACTCAGAATCAGAGCCGTCGCCAGAACATACAGAACATCCATGCCATGTAACTCAGATGGCAGGAAATCAATGAAGTAAACATCACCGGAAAGAAATTGATGCCCGATCAGCTTTTCCAGCCCATGAATAAGCGCCGTCAGATTCAGTGATGCCAACACGCCAGCTATAGCACCGGCAATACTGCCCGTCATCCCCGTCAGTAACCCATACCAGAGAAAAACCGCTCTAATTTGCCTATCCTTAGCGCCGAGGGTTCGCAGGATAGCAATATCACTGCTTTTATCTTTTACCGCCATAATCAGGGTAGAAACGATATTAAAACACGCCACGCCAATCACCAGAATCATCGCCAGATACATAATGCTACGTACCATCTGAATATCATGATACATATAGCCATAATTTCTTATCCAACTGCTGATATAGACATATTCCTGTGACGCTTCGCCGGCAAACCTTACTCGTTGATCAGCGGCAAACACATCATCAACCTTGATCGCAATACCAGTAATCCCTTGCCCATAATCCAAATATTGTTGAGCATCGGCCAAAGGGACCAAAGCCAAACTATGATCAAGCAAACCACTCAATCGAAAAATTCCGCTAACTTGTAAACGAATCCGTTTTGGTTGCAACAATTTCATTTCGGGATCACTGTTCGGGATCATAACAGTCAGCCAGTCACCTTGTTTAACCTTCAAGGCATTTGCGACTCCCTGCCCCAGAATGACCTGTTGATGACCCGCCTGAAAATTTTGCCAAGCATTATCTTGTACAAATTGTGGTAATGAGCTGACCTGAGCCTCTGTGGTTAAATCAACCCCTTTCACCTGAACCGCATGCAAGCTGGCGCCTTTTTCCATCAATCCAGTGAAAGTAATATAAGGTGAAGCAGCAACCACACCGATAGTGTCTTTTACCCGTTCCAATGCAGGCTGCCACTGTTCAAAAGGCTGATGAACCGTATAAATTTCACCATGAGGAACAACAGAAAGGATACGGTTTCTCAATTCTCGTTCAAAACCATTCATGGCACTTAGACCAATAATGAGAACAGCGACACCAAGCATAATCCCTAGCGTAGAAATCACAGAAATCAGAGAGACCATACCGCCACGGCGGCGCCCGCGACTAAATCGTAAGGCAGTGACCAAAGAGAGAGGCAAATTCGCCATTACAACGCTCCCGTCACGGTCAATTCATCCTGTAAATAACCATCACACATCTCCACCTGACGATTTAATCTGCCGGCGAGATTCAAATCATGGGTGACAACCAGAAATGCCGTGCCTTGCTGCCGGTTAAGCTCACCCAGTAATGCAAAGATGCTATCTGCATTACGTAAATCAAGGTTACCGGTAGGTTCATCCGCTAAAACTAACGAAGGTTCATTAACCAACGCTCTGGCAATTGCCACACGCTGGCGTTCTCCCCCTGACAATTCTGATGGACGGTGATGAGCGCGCTTCTCCAAACCAACAGCCGCCAGCATTTCGAATGCTTTCTTCTGTGCCTGACCGCGGTTTTTACCGCCGATCAACAGTGGCATAGCGACATTCTCGATCGCATTAAAATCTGGCAACAGATGGTGAAACTGATAAATAAAGCCCAATTCATGATTTCGCAGTTCTGCTCTGGCTCCTGAGGACATTTTATTCAAAGAGTGCCCTTTAAAAAGAACTTCACCAGAAGTCGGTGTATCCAACCCACCAAGCAAATGCAGAAGCGTACTCTTACCTGAGCCGGAACTTCCCACAATCGCCATCATTTCACTCTGATTGATAGCAAAAGTGACATTTTTCAGCACTTCGGTCATTACTTGACCTTCCTGGTATTTTTTACACAGATTATTACACAACAATAGTGGTTGATTATTCATAACGCAAAGCCTCAGCAGGTTGGATGGCAGCAGCACGCCAGGAAGGATATAACGTAGACAATAGGGCTATCGCCATCGCTGAAATTGCGATTGTAGCAACCTGTAGCGGCTCAATGGCAACAGGCAGCTCAACACCTGAGGTCAATAAGCCAATAAGTGGCATTAAGTTATTAAGCTGACTGGAAAGCAGAACACCAAGCCCAGTTCCCAGTAAAGTGCCGATGATCCCGGCTCCCGCTCCCTGGATCATAAAAATCGCCATAACCTGACGACGTACCAGTCCCTGTGTCTGCAAAATCGCCACTTCTCCCTGTTTTTCCATTACCAGTAAACCAAGCGAAGTGATGATATTGAATGCAGCCACAGCAATAATCAGGCTTAACAATAAGCCCATCATATTTTTTTCCATCCTGACCGCTTGGAAAAACTCACCTTTACGTTCGCGCCAATCCTTCCATAACAACCCTTCTGGTAGAGTTTGTAAGCTCAAACTATCTACAGCCAATGGTTCTGAGAGATAGAGACGCCAGCCAGTAATGTGACCTAGCGGATAGCGCATCAGACGGGCAGCATCTTGCTGATTAACCAGAATCTGTGTGCCATCGACTTCGCTATTAGACGCAAAAGTGCCAATAACAGTAAATAGACGCTGACTGGGAATACGCCCCATTGGTGTCAACTGACTTGCGCCAGGCACCATCAGGCGAATGCGATCACCGCGTTTTACTCCAAGCTCCCCGGCCACTCTTTCGCCCAAAATAGCATTGTAGCTACCGGGTGCAAGTTGATGACGATAAGCGCCGATTAAATATTCAGTCAGCGGTTCATATTCATCAAAAGCGATACCCAACATTACACCAACACCGACATTCCGGGCGCTTTGCAATACAACATCACCCATCACCAATGGCGTAATCCTGTTAACCTGCTTTAGATCCGCAAGTTCACTGGCAGGATGCGCTTTTGGGTCTAGCGAGCCATTTACCGACGTCACAACCGCCTGTGGCATAAAGCCAAGAATACTGGTTTCCAGTGAACGCTCAAAACCATTCATCACGGACAATACTGTAATTAATGCGGCAACACCGAGGGTAATGCCAATTGCTGACAGCCAAGAAACAAACCGACCAAATTTATCAGCCACCCGACCACGCATATACCGCAAACCTATAAATAATGAGACAGATTGAAACATGAAATCTGTTACGCCCCTGTTGCCAAAGCAAAGTGTTCGGGGATAATAAAGGGTAGTTATATTTTATGGAACCACCAACATCCAGATTCTGTGGTTTTTTTATTTTCTCTCAACCAGCCAGCGTGTTTACTCGAAGACCATTATGTGTCGAAAGCCTGTTGGGAATGGACTGAATCATAGAGAACACATTTACGCCTATGTCCTCAAAATATCGTTATAAACTTCCCGAACGTCGCGGTGATAACCGTCAATTAGGCCAACTTACTGGTGCTGCTTGCGCTGTAGAGTGTGCTGAAATTGTCGAACGCCATCAAGGCCCTGTCGTACTGATAACCAAGGATATGCAAAACGCCTTACGTCTGCATGATGAAATCCATCAGTTTACCGACTTCTCTGTTGATCTCCTTTCCGATTGGGAAACACTGCCCTATGACAGCTTCTCTCCTCATCAGGAAATCATTTCCAACCGTCTGTCTACACTTTACCGTCTGCCGACGATGACCAAAGGTGTTTTAATCCTGCCGATAAATACCTTAATGCAACGGGTTTGCCCTCATAAGTACCTTAACGGGCATGCACTAGTGATGCATAAAGATCAGAGGCTCTCACGAGATAAACTCCGTACTGAATTAGAACAAGCTGGCTATCGTAGTGTCGAACAAGTTCTTGAACACGGCGAATTCGCTACTCGTGGCGCACTACTTGATCTTTTCCCAATGGGAAGTGAGCATCCCTATCGTATTGATTTTTTCGATGATGAAATCGATAGCTTACGTATTTTCGATGTTGACAGCCAACGCACGCTGACTGAGGTTAAACAAATCAACCTACTGCCCGCTCATGAATTCCCAACAGATAAAGAGACTATTGAACTGTTTCGCAGCCAGTGGCGGGAACGTTTTGAAGTCCGTCGTGACAATGAGCATATTTATCAGCAAGTCAGTAAAGGTACGTTACCGGCCGGGATAGAATACTGGCAACCGTTGTTTTTTAGCCAACCCTTGCCTTCATTGTTTGATTATCTACCCGACAACACCTTGCTTATCAGTCAAGAAATAAACCATTCCGCTGAACGTTTTTGGCAGGACATCCAACAACGCTTTGAGAGCCGTAAAATTGACCCAATGCGCCCTCTCTTACCCCCAGAAGAGCTTTGGCTTCCGGCTGATAATTTATTCTCAGCGCTAAAAAACTGGCCCCGCATTCAACTTAAAGCAGAAGAATTGAGCAAAAAAGCGAGTCACGTAAATCTTGATTATCAACTGCTGCCTGATCTCTCCGTTGTTGCGCAAAATAAGGCTCCTCTGGATAAGCTTCGCCGTTTCCTTGAACAATTCAGTGGCCGCGTTATTTTCTCTGTTGAGAGTGAAGGACGGAAAGAAACGTTACAGGAATTATTGTCACGAATAAAGATTAAACCCATTAAAATCAGCAAATTGCATCAAGCACAACAGCCAGGTCACTTTTTGATGATTGGTGCCGCTGAACATGGTTTTATCGATACAAAGAATGAACTGGCTCTAATCTGTGAAAGCGACATGCTTGGTGAACGAGTTGTTCGCCGCCGTCAAGACACCCGCCGCACGATTAACACCGATACCCTGATTCGTAACCTTGCAGAATTACGCCCCAGTCAGCCGGTGGTCCATTTGGAACATGGCGTTGGCCGTTACCAGGGGCTAACTACGCTGGAAGCAGGTGGTATCAAAGCTGAATATCTGATCTTAAGTTATGCTGGTAACGACAAACTTTATGTTCCGGTCTCTTCCCTGCATTTGATCAGCCGCTACGCAGGTGGTGCTGATGAAAATGCCCCATTACATAAATTGGGCGGAGAGGCATGGAACAAAGCCCGCCAGAAAGCTGCCGAAAAAGTACGCGATGTGGCTGCGGAGTTGCTTGACATTTATGCTCACCGCGCCGTAAAACCAGGGTTTGCGTTTAAACATGATTGGGAGCAATACCAATTATTCTGTCAAAGCTTTCCATTTGAAACGACTCCAGATCAGGAACAGGCAATCAACGCAGTTCTGAATGATATGTGTCAGCCAGTCGCTATGGATCGCTTAATTTGCGGTGATGTAGGCTTTGGCAAAACCGAAGTTGCAATGCGCTCCGCATTTCTGGCAGTCCATAATGACAAGCAGGTGGCGGTCCTGGTTCCGACAACACTGCTGGCTCAGCAACATTTTGATAATTTCCGCGACCGTTTTGCTAATTGGCCTGTACGTATTGAGATGATATCCCGTTTCCGCAGCGCCAAGGAACAGCAACAAGTCGTTGAAATGGCAGCCGAAGGTAAAGTCGATATTATTATTGGTACACATAAACTGCTACAAAGCGACTTGCGCTGGAAAGACCTTGGTTTGTTAATTGTCGATGAAGAGCACCGGTTTGGTGTTCGCCACAAAGAGCAGATCAAAGCCATGCGTGCCGATGTCGATATTCTGACCCTCACCGCAACCCCAATTCCACGAACGCTCAATATGGCAATGAGTAGTATGCGGGATCTCTCAATTATTTCGACCCCGCCCGCTCGCCGTCTGGCCGTCAAAACTTTCGTGCGCGAGTATGACAGTCTGGTGGTACGAGAAGCCATACTGCGTGAAGTTTTGCGCGGTGGTCAAGTCTACTACCTCTATAATGATGTTGAAAATATTGAGAAAGCGAAGCTGCGTCTTGAAGAATTAGTACCAGAAGCACGGATTGCCATTGGTCATGGGCAGATGCGTGAACGGGATTTGGAACGGGTGATGACCGATTTCCATCATCAACGATTTAATGTTCTGATTTGTACCACCATTATTGAGACAGGCATCGATATTCCAAGCGCCAATACCATCATTATTGAACGTGCTGACCATTTTGGCCTAGCCCAACTGCATCAATTGCGGGGGCGTGTCGGACGTTCTCACCATCAGGCTTATGCTTACCTGCTGACACCACATCCGAAAGCAATGACAGCCGATGCACACAAACGTCTGGAAGCTATCGCCTCCCTTGAAGATTTAGGTGCGGGTTTTGCACTGGCAACTCACGATCTTGAAATCCGTGGGGCCGGCGAACTCCTAGGTGAAGAACAAAGTGGTCAGATGACAACAATTGGCTTCACTCTCTACATGGAGCTGTTAGAAAGCGCTATCGATGCACTAAAAGCAGGCCGCAAACCTTCACTTGAAGACTTAATCAATAGTCAAACTGACGTTGAATTGCGGATGCCTATTTTGTTACCTGATGATTATATTCCTGATGTCAATATGCGTTTGTCTTTTTATAAACGTATTGCCAGCTCCAAAGACGCATCAGAATTAGCAGAATTGAAGGTTGAATTGATAGACCGGTTCGGCGCATTACCTGATCCGGGGCGCCATTTATTACAATCAGCAGCCATTCGCCTGTTAGCTCAGAAATTAGGTATTAAACGAATAGAAGCCCATGAAAAAGGAGGGTTCATCGAGTTTAGTGAGGAAAATAAAGTTGATCCAACTTATCTTATCGGCCTGTTACAAAAACAACCTGAAATTTATCGCTTGGACGGCCCCGCTAAACTGAAATTCATTACTGACCTGAACGAAAGAACGATACGCCTGGAATTCATTCAGCAATTACTTGATACTTTTGAACATCATCCAATCTGCTCTTAAGTCACTTCACTTCCCCTATGATTGATTGCCAGTCTGTGGGGGAGTAAATTTGAAGATGCATCGCGATGGCATGGGAGTGAATCCCCGGGAGCATAGATAATTAAGGGCAAACTTGGTTTTCGTAAAATAATAACCGGATATGATCATAATTATAGTAATAGCCTTTATTATCAACCTCATGCAGTAATTTACCTTTTACTTTAATGATCTCTTCTTCCATTGAAGTTATAATTTTCATAAAGATATCAATAAGTAAAGGGAAATTCCTCACCCACTTTATTTATACCCGTCATCTTTCAAGTTGCCTCTTTGTTGGCTGCACTCACTCACCCCGGTCACATAGTTATCTATGCTCCCGGGGATTCGCTCCCTTGCCGCCGCGATGCATCTTGAAATCCATAGGGTATAAGATGAATTTCAGAAAAAATTGCCAATATGAAATTGTCAACCGGTCAATTTTATCTACACTAATTTAGTTTTAAGGATATTTTACTACAGTGGTCGTACCAGAATCCTTATATTCTAATAGTCTTGCTAAACAGTACCTTAATGTAACAATCAATCAAATATATTGATTAAATATATAAATCATATTCAAACATATTGTTTATTGTTAAATAGATTATTAGATATTCTCAAATATTATATTATTTTTTAATTGCATTATTCTACACTTCGCCTATACCAATTAGTGAAAATGCTGTTTATCTATTTTTAAATAAATCAAAGAATAGATATGACAACAAGTATGGAAACCATAACGATGCAAAGTGTTACCGATAATAATATTACTTCCGAGAGTATTTCCTTTAATAATATTTCTATGCAGATTCTGCACGAACTGTTGCAATATCGCAGGCGTCTTACCGATCTAGGGAGAGATTCCGTTAAAGAAGAAAATATTATTAAATCTGTACAATTACCTAGAATTGAATACTTCATCAGGAATAATAAACCTATCGAATTCATTTTACCGGCATTCCCAACCAAGTCACCAAACAGAAATAAAGTACTTGGTACTGCTCCTGATATGGCAGAACGCTTGTCTTTGATTTTTCTTAATTCTCTTTGCCAGCGTATTCAGCTTTATTATCCGCCAGGCGCTCGCATTATTATTTGCTCTGATGGGCATGTCTTTGGTGATCTGATTCGTGTCAGTGATAATGTTATCAGTCAATATCATGAAGATATTAAACAATTACTTCATGAAGTAGGTGCTATCAATTTAAGCACATTTAACCTTAATGACGATAAAGAACTCTGCGAACATAGTGATGATTTCAATTTACAGAGACAGATGTTAGTCATACATTATGCCCGTTCGGAAGAATCTATCAAAGATGAACTGTTGCAAAATAGTGATGGATTACAATTATATCGCGCAGTCACCCGTTTCTTATATGAAGACAGCTTATTACCCGGCTATACCGGATCAAATAATGCCCTACAAAAAGATGCCAAACAAAGAGCTATCGGTGTTATTCAACGCAGTTGGGCATGGGGAAGTTTATTAGATACTCATTTTCCAAAAGCCATACGTCTGTCTATTCATCCTCAGCCAGCAGACAGTATTAAATTTGGTATTCATATGATGCCAACCCGGGATGATTGGTTAACTCCTTGGCATGGTGTCGCAGCCAATGTAAATGGGCAATTTATACTTATGAAACACAAAGAAGTTCAGATGATGGGCGGAAAATTAGTAAATATTCATGGAAAACCCAGTCACTATGTAATTGAAGGAAAATAGCGATGACAGAATTAAATAGCTTTCAGACAGAAGAAATAACCCCTTTTGGTTTAAAAATTACGCCTCAATCTTCCGATCAACATATTGATACTTTATCAGTGGAACAACTGAAAGAACTGGCTAGAAAACACCATCTGCTTATATTACGTGGTTTTAAATCTGATTTATCTGATCACAAAAAATATGAAGAATATGCCCGTAATTGGGGAGAAATAATGATGTGGCCGTTTGGTGCTATTTTAGATGTTCGTGAACACCAAGATGCTACCGATCACGTTTTTGACAACAGCTATATGCCGTTGCACTGGGATGGCATGTATAAACCGACAATTCCAGAATTTATTATGTTCCATTGCGCCCACGCACCTGAAAGCGATCAAGGAGGCAGGACAACCTTTGTCAATACTCGTCGTGTTGTTGCTAATGCTACTCAACAGCAATTAGAACAGTGGAAGAACATATCGATTACTTATCGCATTAATAAAGTCACTCATTATGGTGGGGAAGTTCACTCTCCTTTACTGGAAGAATATCCGGACAGAAACGGATTCGTTATCAGATATAACGAACCGGCAGTAGATGGAGAAAAATTCCTAAATAAACATGCTATTGAATATCATAATATCAGCCCTGATCAAGTAGCAGAATTTCAACAAGATTTTATCAATATATTATATGATAAGCGCCATTTATATGCTCATGCATGGAAAAAAGGTGATCTGGTGATTGTGGATAATTTCTCTCTGCTACATGGACGTGAAGGATTTACTTCCAAATCAGAACGGCATTTACAGAGAATCCATATTCAATCTAATCCGGTATTTAATAATCAAGCGTTAAGATCATAGTATTATTATACAAACGAAAAACTGGAAAGATTATTTGACTCCCACTGTAATTTATTGGGAGTCAAATGATCTATCTTTATGAAAAATTGTACTGATTAATCAAATCCACCCTCCCTTCTGCGACAACCATAGTCTAGCAAGAGAGAGGAATATTACCACTACAGGTTTTCTTGATTTCGGTCTGTTTGTCCCGTTGCCATTTCTCAACTGTACTTTTTTATTCGCTTCTACTACCGCCAGTACACTCGCTAGCGCATTAGCGTCCACAACAATTACTTAGACAAGAACAAATAAAGCCAAACAATATAAAATAAC